>SKXG01000312.1 GCA_007128525.1 Pseudomonadales bacterium
ACACCCTGCAAGCCGGTGATGATGTTGCGAAACAGGATCAGCAGCGTATACAGCGTCAGGCCAATCAGCGCGGTGGTGACAGACAACCCGGTAAAGGGGACCAGCAGTATGAAGAGGGCCAGCGCAGGAATGGTGAAGGCAACCCCGGTCACGCCGAGCAAGGCTGGATGCAGGCGCGGCCAGCGCAAGGCTGCCAGTGCCAGCGGAAACGCAATCGCCAGGCCCAGCACAACCGCCAGCCCCGTAAGCTGTAAATGCTCACCCAGGCGTTCGGCGATCAGCCCGGTGTTTTCCAGCACCCAGGGCCAGTGCCACCAGTCGCTCATGGCAGCGCGGCATCAATCTGTTCGCGGGTAATGACGCCGCGGAGCTGTCCGGATTCGTCGGCACAGGGCACGGCGTTGCGACGGTGCGTCAGCATCAGGTCCAGCGCATCACGCAGCGTCTGTGCTGGGCGCAGCGGCGCCAGTGATGGCACGGCGTCAGGCTGTACATCGGTGGTCGCTGCCGGGTCAGGCTGCACCGCAACATCCGCCAATCGGATCAGCCCCAACAGACGCAGCGCGCGATCCGGACCAAGGAAACGGTCGACGAAGGCATTGGCTGGGGTTGCCAGCAGGTCTCGTGGGGATCCGCACTGCGCCAGTACACCAGCGTCCTGAAATACCGCCACCTGATCACCGAGGCGCAGCGCCTCATCAATGTCGTGTGTGACGAAGACAATGGTCTTGGCAAGCTGCTGCTGCAGTTCCAGCAGCTCATCCTGCAAACGGGTTCGGACCAGCGGATCCACCGCGCCGAAAGGCTCATCCATCAACAGTATGGGTGGATCGGCCGCGAGCGCCCGCGCAACGCCGACGCGCTGCTGCTGACCGCCCGAGAGTTGATGCGGATAGCGCTGCAGGTTGTCCTCAGCCAGGCCGACCAGAGCAGCGAGTTCATGGACGCGTGCCCCAATCTGCTGCCGGGACCACCCCAGCAGGCGCGGTACTGTGGCGATGTTGTCGAAGATGCGCTGGTGCGGAAACAGGCCGGCATTTTGCAGCACATAGCCAATACCGCGGCGCAGGTCGATGACATCACGCGCGGCCACGTCGGTGCCGTCGATCCGGACCACGCCCCGGGTTGGCTGCTCGAGCCGGTTGATCATGTGCAGCGACGTGGTCTTGCCGCAGCCGGACGGCCCGACAAAGACCGTCACCGATGCTGCGGGCAGCACCAGCGACAGCTGATCTACTGCGGTAACCCGGTTGTCGTAAACTTTGCTGACCGCTTCGAAGGCAATCATTGCGCGACCTCGACCGGTGAGGTACGCAGGTGCAGACGGCGCCGAATCAGACGTGCCAGCGCATCGACACCGATGTTGAGCAGAGCTGTGATCAGAATCAGCACCATGGCCACATCAAAGCGGATGTCTTCCATTGCCGCGTCCACATAAAAACCCAGCGTCGCTATGCCGAGAATACCGAGGATGGCGGTCTCCCGCATGATGATCTCCCAGCGATAGAGCAGAAACGCCAGAAAATTACCGTACACCCGCGGCGTCACCTCATAGGCATAACGGTTCAGGCCATGCGGCGCATCCGCGCGCAGCGTCAGCGCGTTGCTGTGGCGGCCGATCAGATGACCGATGATGCCGCCGTTGTGAATCGACAGCGCGACGATCGCGGGCAGCATCGACGGACCCCAGAGCTGCAGCAGAATATAGGCCAGCAAATACTCGGGCGTGGAGCGCGCAATGACCAGCAGCACGTGGCCGAAAGTGCCGCCGAGCCGGCCGGTAAAGTGCCGTGACACAAGCGGATAGGCCGCCAGCGTCAGTGCGCCGGTGACCACCAGCGCGATCTGCGTCAGCACCAGTGTCGACCAGATGCCGGGCAGGGCCTGATGCGTCAGTATGTTCAGCAGCCAGTCCCAGGCCGCCAGCCAGCCGTCGCCATGCCGCAGTGGCGACGGAATGATGTCCTGGGTAAAGAAGCGGCTGACATTGCTCCAGATGATCGGCAGCCCGGAACCCAGCAGGAAAGGCGCTGCAATCAGGTACAGCGGCAACAGCAGCGGTCGTACCCACAACCGCAAGGTGGCGATCAACACATAGAAGACGATCAACAGCGCGCCGACTTCGCCGTATTGTCCCTGCATAAAGGAGGACTGCAGATAAAAGCCCAGGGTCGGCATGCCGACAAAGCCGAGGATGGCGCTGGAGCGCAGTCCGCACTCCAGCCGGTAAGCGGTGTAACTGACCAGGTGTACCCAGGCGTCGGGAATCCGGGCATAGACGAAGCGCGACAGCAGAGCGGTGCCGCCCGCCAAGGCTTTTTCTGCAGACTTGTCGGCTTCGTCCAGAATTTCAGCATAGACCTTGGCGAACACGCCGGCGAACGGAATGGCGATGGCCAACACCCCAGTCAGCGGGTGCAGGCCGAAGAACTGCAGGAAGATCAGCGCCCAGAACAGCTCATGGATGGCGCGGATAAAGGCGCAACCGGCGCGCACCAGGTACCAGTCGAAGGCCAGCGCCAGCAGGAAGCCGCCTGCGGCACCCAGCGCGACACCGACGAAGGCAAAGGCCACGGTGCGCAGCAGTGCCTCGGCCACGTAATCGAGGGCGCGAAAGTCCGGTGCGATCAGTCCCAGACCGAGCCGGCCGAGCTCCTGCCAGGGATTGATGGTGGTGATCTCGATGTCTGCGAACAGCAGGCAGACCAGGCCGATGGCAACGAATACCAGTGTCGTGCGCAATGCGGAGGCCGGCTTCATGCCCATCCCGCCGCGGTGTCAGTACAGAAACCGCAGGTCGGCGGCCTGCAGTTCGCGGCTGGGTGCATCGAGCGCGATCTGGCCGTCCTGAATACCGATCACGCGGTCGGTGTAGCGCAGCGCGAGTTCTACATCATGCATGGCGATCACTGCGGTCTCGAACTGCGTTGTCAGCGCGGCCATGACCACCTCACTCTGCGGACCATCCAGCGCCGATGCCGGTTCATCGGCCAGTACCAGCCGGCCCCGCTGATAGAGCGACCGGGCAATGGCCGTGCGCTGACGCTGACCGCCCGACAGCTCGCCGGCCCGCTCCCACAGCTTGTCCTCAATCGACAGCTCAGCCAGCAGTGCCTGCACGGTGCTGACGTCACGGCGAAATGGCCGAACCAGCGTCACCAGGTTGTACCAGCTCGGATGTTGCGAGAGGCGGCCCATATAAACGTTGTGAAAAACCGACAGAGACTGCACCAGACCCAGTTCCTGTGGAATCATCGCTGTGCCGTCCGGCCAGTGCTCGTACATCAGGCTGAGCAAGGTCGACTTGCCGACACCACTGCGGCCAACCAGTGCGACCTTGTCGCCACGCGCTACGGTCAGCGACAAAGGTCCGAGGACCAGTTCGCCGCCGTAGCCGGCACTGACCTGATCAAGGGTGAGCGCCGTCATCAATCAATCAGGTCCAGTTCGCGACCGAACTGCAGGATGACGTCATAGTCCTCATTGCTGGCGGGAATGAATCCGCTGCGTGGAAAACTGGCAAGCAACTCTGGATCATCCATATCCAGCAATGCCTGCCGCACGCGATCGGTAAAACCTTCGCCGAACTCTGCGTCTACATCGCCGCGGATTGTCCATTGGTAGTCCGGATAGGGTGGCGTTTCCCAGACCACCTGTACGGCGTCGGTATTGACGTTCCCATCTGCCACTTCCTTGTCCCAGACGGTGTAGTTCACTGCACCGGCCTGGTAGGCGCCGGACTCCACCAGTGCGATCGTGCGTGTATGGTTGCCGGAGTAGCCGACACGGCGGAACAGGGTGTCCGGTCCGTCGCCAAAATGCTCACGCAAAAAGTACTCCGGCATCAGGCGTCCGGACGTTGATCCGCGCGAGCCAAACGTAAAAGTCAGGTCGCGCAGTCCGGCGGGAGGCTCGTCGTCACTGAATTCAAGCCCCGCGCTGTTATGCGCGATGATGTAGGTTTTGAAATAGGGATCTTCCACGCCCTGAGCGAGGGCGATCGAGTCCGGCACCAGCAGTCGGGCCCGGACGCCGGACAGCCCGCCGAACCAGGCCAGCTGCACCTGATTGTTGCGGAAGGCGGTGACCGACGCTGCATAGGATTTTACCGGGATAAAACGCACCTCTACGTCGAGCGCTTCAGCCAGGTAGTCAGCGACTCGTTCGAAGCGCTCCTGCAGGCGCGTTTCATCTTCATCAGGAATGGCCGTGAAGACGAATGGCCGGGCATTGGCCATGCTGAAACTGATGCAGGCCAGGCCGAGCACGATAAACACTGACAGTATTCTTAGGGCGTGCATAACAAGTTCCTCGACTATTGGGTCTGGATGGCACAGGTACGAAAGCCCGCCGGCACATCGTTCCGGTCGGGCGTGAAGAAGTTGCGGTAGCCGTTGTGGATCAGGTGGCTGCTGGTAGCAAAGCTGCCGCCGCGCAGTACCCGGCGTCGTTCGGCAAACCACGGCGCCGAATAATCTTCGTACAGCTCGGCGACGAAGCCCGGATAGGGCGCAAACAGGCTGTCTGTCCACTCCCAGATATTGCCGAGCATTTGCCGGCAGCCCGGAGCGCTGTCGCCGTCGGCCAGTGCCGCGACATCAACTGGCCCCAATCTGGCCTCATCAAGATTGGTGAGACATCTGTTCTCGTTGGACGCTTGATCGTCGCGCATGTGATCGCCCCACGGATAGCGCCGCTTGCCTGGCAGCAGTTGCTGGCCGCTGCGGTCAGGCACGCGGCTGGCGGCCACTTCCCACTCCGCTTCCGTAGGCAGGCGACGCCCGGCCCAGCGGCACCAGGCCTGTGCCTCGTGCCAGCTCACGTGCACCACGGGCTCATGCGGTGCCAGCGGCAGCCATTGAGCGAAGCGGCGTTGCTCCCAGCCGGCATTTGAGTGTCGCCAGTACACCGGGGCCTCCAACTGGGCTGCCTCGCGCCAGGCCCAGCCGGCATCGTCCCAGTAGCGGCGGTCCTGATAGCCGCCGGCGTCGACAAATGCCGCGTATTCCGCATTGGTGACAGGCGCGCGTGATATGGCAAAGGGCGCGACCGTCACCTCGTGCGGCTGCTTTTCGTTATCAAACCGAAAGGGCACGCTGGCATCGCTACCCAGTTCATGGTTGCCGCCGGGAATCTGAGCGTCCCCCGGCAGGCCGCCAGCCCCGGCGCCGTCCAATGCTGGCGTCGGTGTCGAAGGGGCCGGGTAGCCCAGAGTCTGCCGGGTGTACAGAAAGGCCTCCGCGTGCATCGCTTCGTGCAGCGTGGTCAGTTGATACACATAACTCTGGGCTTCGCTGGCCAGGCCGCCATCCGGCAGACGCGTGAGCATGGCCGCCAGTACTTGATCGAGATAGGCCCAGGTTCCTGCCCAGTCCGGCAATGGCAGCGTCCATCGGGCCTCGTGTGGAATCTTGCTGGAGTCGTACAGTGTCTGTGCCTGTGGGGCCTGGTACTCCGGGAGCCCGTACAGGGTGTGCAGCGCAAAATGATCGTGAAAGAATCCGACGTGACCGACCTCCCACAGCGGCGGGTTGACGATCGCCAGACGCGGTCCGAGACTGCGTTGACCGGTCAGATCGGCGCACAGCGCTTTGGTGCGCCTTCGTGTGGCCGTCAGCATATCGGCCAGATGCTGTGCGGATACCCGTTGTGTGGGTGGAACGGTCAGGCTGCCCATAGCGCTTCTCCATCTGCGGCCACGGAGGTCGAGTGGACATATTGTTGATCACACCGGCGCCGCCCGGTTCCCGGGC
>SKXG01000159.1 GCA_007128525.1 Pseudomonadales bacterium
GGCTCCGTCTCGGAGGTGCAACGGTCACAGATGCGTCTTACCAGACGTTGGGCGACCAGACCACGCAGGGACGAAGCGGCCAGGTAACCTTCGATACCGATGTCCAGCAAACGGGTCGCGCTGCTGATGGCATCATTGGTGTGCAGCGTCGAGAGAACCAGGTGCCCGGTCATGGCAGCGCGCAATGCGATCTCTGCCGTTTCGCGGTCACGAATCTCGCCAACCATTAGAATGTCGGGGTCCTGACGCAGCGCAGATCGCAGTACTGCGGCAAAGCTCAGACCGATCTTGGGGATCACCTGAACCTGATTGATGCGTTCCAGTTGATACTCAATCGGGTCTTCCACCGTAATGATTTTTTTCTCTGGCGTATTGAGCTCGCTCAAAGCGCCATAGAGTGTCGTGGTCTTGCCGCTCCCCGTAGGGCCTGTTACCAGAACCAGACCGTTGGGCCGGGAAATCAGAAACCGCAGCCGCTCGAGTATCTTTTCTGGCATGCCAATTCTGTCAAGCTGCGTAATGCCACCGGTCTGATCAAGCAGACGCATGACCACGGACTCGCCATACTGGGTGGGCATGGTGGACAGTCGCACATCGATGTCACGACCTTTGATCTTCATCTCAAACCGGCCGTCCTGTGGCATCCGTTTCTCAGAGATGTCCAGCCCCGCCACCAGCTTCAGGCGTGATACCAGCGTTGAAGCAATCCGCCGCTCCTTGATGGTGTGCTCTTGCAATACCCCATCAACACGCTGCCGGATGCGCAATACCTGTTCACCAGGTTCGATGTGAACATCCGATGCCCGCACCTGAATGGCGTCTTCCATAATGGATTGCAGCAACCTGGCAACCGGAGAGCTGGCCTCGTCTTCGTCGACAGTCGTGCCGCCCAGCGAAAAGGTATCCGGATTCAGCTCACCTTCCAGCTCTTCAGCAAAGATGGTGATGTCGTCGGTACGTCGGTAAGCGAGGTCCAGTGCTGCCAACAGCTCAGATTCACGCACTACCGCCAGCGCAACATCACGACCTACCTGCCTGACGATCTCGTCGTAGGCAAAGATGTCCATGGGGTCGGCCATCCCCACCAGCAGCTGCCCATCGGTTTCCTCCAGCACAATCGCGCGATAGCGCCGGGCATAGGTCTCCGGCAGCCAGGCCATGACATCCGGATCCGGCGTGAACTGACGCAGATCGACGAAGGGCAGCTCAAACTGCTCAGACAGAAACTGCAGGAATCTGTCTTCCTCGACAAAGCCCTTGTCCACCAGAATACGACCAAGCTTATGGCCCGTCTCTTTCTGGGCAGCGAGCGCCTGCTGCAACTGCTCTTCACTGATCTCACCCTTGGAGACCAGCAAATCGCCAATGCGTACCTTGTTCTTTTTCGGTATCACCGCTGCAACCCTGACCCCAGTCGTTCAATCTGCCGCAAACTTTGTTCCAGCGCCGCATTCTGGGCATCATCGTCAACCACAATCGGACGCAGCAGAATCACCAGCTCACTCTTGGTGCTGCGCTGCTGTTTCTGCCGGAAGGCGTAGCCCGCAAATGGCAGCCTGCCAAGCAGCGGTATCGCGGAATCGCTGTCGCTGGCCCGGTCCTGCATCAGGCCGCCAATGACAATGATTTGACCGCTGCGCGCCCGTACGATGCTGTCGGATTCCCGGATGGTACTGGCCGCCAGCGGCACTTCCTGACCACCGATGTTCTTTAGCTGTTCTGTCACCTGGGAAACGGTCGGGTGCACGTGCAGCGTGACATAACCCTGCTCACTGATCTGCGGCGTAACGTCCAACGCGATACCCGAGAAAAAGGGTGTCAGTTGCGGCGATTCACTGACGTTGATGGCGCTGCCAGCAGTAACGGTCGACGTTGCCAGGTCTGTGACAAAGAACTCGTCCTGGCCGACCTTAATCACCGCCTTCTGATTGTTGACGGTGGAAATCCGGGGACTCGACAGCACCTGTACCGCCCCCTGCGTCTCCAGCAGCCGTAGCACACCTTCGAAGTCCCCAAAAGAGGCATTCAGTGTGAACGCGCTCCCCAGTGGATTGAACATCTGGCTGGCACCGCCAAACAGAAACTCACCCGCCACCCGGTGACGGCTACCTTCCGTGGTCACCACATTACCAAGCTCATCAATGAAGCTCGTGGGATGAAAGGTACCGCCGGAGTTGCGACCAAAGGTGTGCCAGTCAATGCCGGCCTCAAAGCCCTTATCCAGCGTCAGTTCGATGATCTTGGCTTCCAGAATCACCTGACGCTGCAGACTGAGTTGCGCCCGACCTAGATACTCGCGTACAGCGCGCAAACCTTCGGGCATGGCCCGCACCACCACCAAACCGGCCTGTGGCGTGACCACCACCTGCGCAGTCGGGCTGTCCGCTACCAGGGTCCGCAATGTGGCTTCGAGTTCCCGCCAGAAATCAGCGTTACTCTCTGTGTTCACGCGCGTGCCCACCACCGAGTTCACTGCAGAACCACCACCCTGCACCTGAGCTTGGCCTCCATACGCGGCCTGTCCGCCAGCACCGCGATTCTGCACATCACTGACTTTGCCAGCACTGACCTGCACCTCGGAGCTGCCGCGGCGGCCCACGTTCAAGTAGTCAATCTGAAAAATTTCAGCGCGCATGGCATCCGGATAGACACGGAACAGATTGCCGTCTCGGATGTAGTCGTAGCCATAGACATCGCGCATGATGTCCATGACCTGAACCACGGTGACATCGCGCAGTGTCAGTGAGATCGGACCATCGACGCCCGGGTGCACTACCATGTTGTATGGGGTGTCGCTGACGAGGCTGCGGTAGAAGATCTGTGCATCCAGGCCATCGACATTGACGTCAAAACGTTCGCTTTCCTCTTGTGAGGCCAGTTGTTCCGTGCGTAGCCGCTGCTGCATCAGTTCCGCTTCCAGGGCCTGCTGCCGCTCCAGCAAGGCCTGGTTCTGAGCAATGCCTTCCCGTAGCGCTTCCTGCGACTGACTGAGGCTCTCAGTATCCTTGGCCGGCATTGTGCTGCAGGCCGTCAGTGCCAACAGCACCCAGGGCGTCAGTACTCTGAACAGGGTGTTCATGGCTTGCTTTGCTCCTTAACCGTCCTGGTTGCCGGCAGCTGTAGCTGCAACTGTCGACCTGTGTTGAGTTCCACCACATCCACTGTGTCGGCACCAATTGCCAACACCCGAACCCGGTCGCTGCTCTGCCCTTCCTGCAGCAACACCGCATCGATCACCGCCACCCGGCGCTGGCCGGAAACCAGTAGCGCCTGAAGCTGCGGTGCGCTTGTGCTGTTCAACTGTGCCGGTTGAACCTGCGCCGGTGGCGCTGTGGGATCCGGCATCCCGGCACTGGTCTGACCGCCACCCAACAACAAGACTGCGACCAGGCCGAGCTGCAGGCAGGCAATGCTGTAGTTGGGGCTGCTCATGCTCAGACTCCCAACCAACGTGGATGACGACTCAGGGTTTCGACCTTG
This sequence comes from Pseudomonadales bacterium, assembly GCA_007128525.1. Classification (GTDB taxonomy): domain Bacteria; phylum Pseudomonadota; class Gammaproteobacteria; order Pseudomonadales; family Azotimanducaceae; genus SKXG01. The sequence goes on from SKXG01000159.1 coordinate 3,481, forward strand.
AGTGTCATGCTGGCCTTGGGGTGCGCCTCCACCTTGTAACTGAGACGCTGCCACATAAGCCGCCAGGGGCTCTCTTCAAGCGCTTCGAGATAACCCAGCAAGTCGAAATACGCGCCGCTGAGCTCTATCTCCAATGCATGGCGGTACAGCCCTTCGGCGGCTTCGCTGTCATCCGTCAACAAAGGCTGCACCGGCAGGTTGCGTAGCTGCTTTAGCTTGACGCCGGCATGGCTGCGCAACAGGTCTTCCAACACCAGCGCCATCTCGTTGGGATTGACAAAGCCCAGTAGCAGTTCGTCCAGGTTTGCACTCACTGCATCCAGCTGGCGTTGCAGGGCCTTGCGTTCCCCCTGCAACCTGGCCAGGGCTGTTTCACCAGAATCGCTTTGCATCTGCGTGACCAGCGCCCGGGCACCCTGCACGCGCTGCGCCAGCTGCTGCACCTGCATCTGTTGGCTGGCATATTCAGCTGACTGTATGGGCCACAAGGTCCAGAACCAGGCACTCCAGACCAGAGCCAGCACCACGGCCGTCAGCAACGCCCGTTCCCGCAGGTTGCGGGCATCGTAAAGTGCCAGCAGTTGCCGCAGATGTGCGCTCATCGCACCACCTCGCTGGCAAGCGGTCTCGGTTGCAGAGCAGGCTGTCGGACGGGGCCCCAGATCCGGAACTCGTGCAAGTCAGCGCCCATGTTCTCATTGGCTGCCCGCAGCTCCATGCCGGAAAAATGCTGGCCTGCGAAGCTCTCCGCGAGTGCCAGGCGTCGCAGGAACGCCGGCACCAGATCCGGCTGCTGGGTCAACCCTTCCAGTTGCACAGCAGTGACGTCTTCCGAGTTCGGTTGCATTGCCGGTTGCATCCTTCGTGAGAGCTGGATTCGGGTCAGCCACAGGCCGGGTTGATGTGCCTGGGCCAGCTCGCGCATCTGCGCGGCATAACCTGCCGCGGCCTGGCCAGTGCTGACACGCGCGCTGTGCAGCAATCGACGCTGGTCGTTGAGTTGGGCACGCATGCCTGCAACATCAGCCGTCAATGCTGTAATGCGCTCATCTTCCGTGGCGTTGGTGAGCGCCTCACTGGTGGCAAGCACCTCGGCCAGTTCGGACTCAAGCACCGCAATGGCATTCGCCTGGCGTTGGCTCAGCCAGAACTGGACCGCTGAAACCAGCAACAGCAGGGTTACGAGGGCGCCGGTCGCCAGCAGCAAGTGCGGACTATGCAGCGGTTGCACGGGTGGCCGGGGCGCTTTGATCAGCAGGTTGACCTGTTGCATCAGTGGCTCCCTGCCGCTTGTGCTGGCGCGGCGTCAGTGGCGTCATCCAGCAGGCGCGGCAGGATGCGCCGCAGCAGGCCACCCAGTGCCGGGCCGGCAAAGGACAATGCAGCATCCTGAGCCGCGTCCAGAGTGTCGGCGTGCAGCACTTGCAGGTCAGTGTCGAGCAACGCCAGTTCCAGTTCGGTTACCAGCAAGCTGTTCAGCGTGCGCACCGGTAATGGCAACATGGCGCTCAGATGCTCTATCACCGGTGTCTGCAACAGGCTGGCATTACTCACCAACACACCCTTAGCTGGCGGCTGGTTCAGGGCGCTCTCGTAGTAATCAATGGAACGCTGAACCTGAAGCAACAGCGAGTCTGAGACACGAGCCCAGCTGCTTTCATCCAGCACTGACGGTAAATCGGCGATGCGCCGTGCCAGGAACAACGCGTCACCACGAGAGATGGTCAACAGCCCGCCGCCCTTGCCCATACGCAGCAAGGCAATGCCCTGATCGGCACTTGGATAACACAGGTATGCGAGGTTGCGCAGCGCCAGCTCAGCAATGTCCACCGTGTCCAGTTTCAGGCCTGCACCTTCGACCAGACGCACCAGTTGCTGCAGGCGCTCATTCGGCAAGGCCGCCACAAAGACCACCGCCTGACGCCCCCGTTGTGCCGCAGGCGGCATGGCGAACACATCCAGCACGGCATCTTCGGCCGGGAAGTCCAGCAAGTCCTGGATACGCCAGCGCACAGCGTCCCGCAGCTCCGCGGGATCAACCCCGGGATCGTCCACCAGCTGCAGGCTGTAGTATTCCGGCGCCAGTACCAGATTGCAGGCTGCACCCTGCAACCGCATGGCCGACACCATGGCGGCCAGCGCCACAGCCGGATCTTCACCCTTGGCCAGTGACTTTTCCTGCACACAGACCTGGGGCGCCCCGTTCCAACGGGCGCCTGCGGGGCAGCTCGCCACGGCCATACCGCCCGAAGTCAGATACA
>SKXG01000288.1 GCA_007128525.1 Pseudomonadales bacterium
AAAGGCCGTGGCCGTGGTATCGACGGATTGCGCATTGCCCTGATCGGTGACCTGAAATACGGCCGCGCCGTGCACTCGTTGTGCAAGCTGCTGGCCATGTTCAATGGCATACAGTTCAATCTGGTCTCGCCGCCTGAACTGGGCGCGCCGGCCGAGATCGTCGACCACCTGCGCGGTGCCGGCCATCAGGTACAGGCTTGGCATGATCTGCAGAACGGCATCAATCACGTGGATATCCTGTACGTCACGCGGACCCAGGAAGAGCGATTTCCCTCACAGGATGAAGCCGACCGCTATCGCGGGCTGTTCCGGCTGAACCAGAGTGTTTATACGCAGTACTGCGAACCGAACACGGTCATCATGCATCCGCTGCCCAGAGATTCGCGCTCGCAGGCCAAGGAGCTCGATGAAGACCTGAACCAAAATCCGAATCTGGCGATCTTCCGACAGGCTGACAATGGCGTTTTGGTGCGCATGGCACTGTTTGCCTTGATTCTGGGGGTCGAACGCGAGGTGCATCAGCATGCCAGGGCTGTGCGCTGGTATACGGCCAAGCGTGTTCCCAGCGATGGATCCTGACCAAAATTGACTTGCATAAAAAAAGCCCGGCCACCATGGGCCGGGCTTTTTTGTACGCTTTGTGATGCATTGGAGGCATCACAGCACGAGTATCACCCGAGCGCTTTCTCAAGCTCCGGCAGTGCGTTGAACAGGTCTGCTACCAGACCATAGTCAGCCACCTGGAAGATCGGCGCATCTTCGTCCTTGTTGATGGCGACGATGACCTTGCTGTCCTTCATGCCGGCCAGGTGCTGAATGGCACCGGAAATACCAACGGCAATGTACAGGTCAGGCGCGACGATCTTGCCTGTCTGGCCAACCTGCATGTCATTGGGGACAAAGCCGGAGTCGACTGCCGCACGTGATGCGCCGATGGCCGCACCCAGTTTGTCGGCAATGCCTTCGAGCAGTTTGAAGTTATCGCCACTGCCCATGCCGCGCCCGCCGGAAATGACGATGCCGGCTGCGGTCAGTTCAGGTCGGTCGCTCTTGGCGATCTCTTCGCTCTTGAACTCACTCAAACCCAGGTCATGAGCGCTGTCCAGTTCCTCAATGCTGGCTGAACCGCCCTCACCATCGACTGCATCAAAGGCCGTTGCACGCACCGTGACAACTTTGATCTTGTCGCTGGACTTGACGGTGGCAATGGCGTTGCCGGCATAGACCGGCCGCTTGAAGGTGTCTTCCCCTTCCACGGCGATGATGTCGGAAATCTGGGCCACATCGAGCAGCGCAGCGACGCGCGGCATGAAGTTACGACCCATGGTGGTGTGTGCTGCCATCACGTGGGTGTAGTTGGCGCCCTGCTCGGCAACCAGTGCCGCCAGATTTTCGGCCAGTTGATGACCGTAAGCTTCATTGTCTGCGAGCAGCACCTTCTTGACGCCAGCAGCTTTGGCAGCCTGCTCAGCAACAGCTTTGCAGCCACTGCCCGCGACCAGGACATCAATGTCACCACCAACCGCCTGAGCCGCAGCCAGGGCGCACAGGGTGGCGGCATTGAGTTCTTCGTTGTTGTTTTCAGCAATGACCAGAATACTCATTTGATCACCTTCGCTTCGTTGCGCAGTTTATCGACAAGCTCAGCAACGCTCTCGACCTTGATACCAGGCTTGCGTTCTGCCGGCGGCTCTACGGACAGGACTTCAACTGTGTTCTTCACTTCAACGCCGAGGTCGTCCGGGCTCATCACGTCAAGCTGCTTCTTCTTGGCCTTCATGATGTTTGGCAGCGAGGCGTATCGGGGTTCGTTCAGACGCAGATCGGTCGTGATGACAGCTGGCATCTTCAGCTCGACAGTCTGCAGACCACCGTCGACTTCCCGAATGACCTGGGCCTTTTCACCATCGATGCTGACTTTGGATGCAAAGGTGCCCTGCGGCAGGCCTGCCAGGGCGGCAAACATCTGACCGGTCTGACTGTTGTCGCCGTCGATGCTCTGCTTGCCGAAGATCACCAGGCCAGGCTGCTCTTTTTCGTAAACACCCTTGATCAGTTTGGCGATGGTCAGCGGCTGTGCATCACCGTCGACCTCGATCAGAATGGCACGGTCAGCACCGAGCGCGAGACAGGTCCGAAGCTGCTCCTGGCTGGCCTTGGTACCTACGGCCAGAACGATGACCTCTTCGGCGACACCCTTTTCCTTTAGCCGGACTGCTTCTTCCACGGCAATTTCACAGAAAGGGTTGACGGCCATCTTGACGTTGTTCAGATCGACGCCGGTCTTGTCCGGTTTGACACGGACTTTCACATTGGCGTCGACGACGCGCTTTATAGGAACCAATACCTTCATGATCCTCGGCTCTGTAGTCTGATGAATGGAGAGATTGAAAGGGTCACACTTGACAAATCGCTGGGTCGGCTTGGACCCAAAGCAGGGCATTTTCCCCTGTCGGTTGTGCCGAGGTCAAGGCAAGTGCCGTCAGGGACTCTGTTGGATGCCCGCATAGAGATCAAGGGGGTGATTCTATATAATCCCGGCCCCTGCGGCCCGGCTCGGGGCCAGCCGGCGCTTTACCGGCGTCTCGAATCAACAATCTGCACTCTAAGACGGGGGATTTACTGGTGGAAGCTGTCGAACGCGAATCCATGGAATTCGATGTAGTGATTGTCGGCGGGGGCCCGTCCGGCCTGTCGGCCGCCTGCCGGCTTATGCAACTGGCCGAAAAGGCTGAGCAGGAGCTGTCGGTCTGCCTCGTCGAGAAAGGCTCTGAGGTCGGTGCACACATTCTGTCGGGCGCGGTACTGGAGCCGCGCGCCCTGAATGAGCTGTTCCCGGACTGGAAAGAACGAGGGGCGCCGGTCAACAACCCGGTGACCCAGGACGAGGTCTACTACCTGGTCAACGGCACCAACCGCATCAAGATTCCGTCGTTCATGGTGCCCGGTGACACCCACAACTGGGGCAATCACGCCATCAGTCTCGGCAACCTGTGCCGCTGGCTCGGTGAGCAGGCCGAGGCCCTGGGCGTCAACATCTTCCCCGGTTTCCCGGCCAGTGAAATCATCTACAACGATGATGGCAGTGTCGGCGGCGTGATAACCGGCGACATGGGCGTAGGCGCGGATGGCGAGCAAAAAGGCACCTTTCAGCCCGGATACGAGCTGCGCGCCAAGTACACCCTGTTCGCGGAAGGCTGCCGCGGCCATCTGGGCAAGCAGTTGATGCAGAAGTTTGACCTGGAAAAAGATGCCTCGACCCAGCACTACGCGATTGGCCTGAAAGAGCTGTGGGACATCGATCCTGAGAAGCATGTGCCGGGCAAGGTTGTACATACGGTGGGCTGGCCAATGAACCATGGCCCCGGCGGCTTTGCCGGTTCCTTCCTGTATCACATGGAGAACAACCAGGTGGTTGTTGGCCTGATTGTGGACCTGAGCTACAAGAATCCGCATGTCAGCCCGTTTCACGAGTTCCAGCGCTACAAGACGCATCCGTTGATTCGGGAGACGCTGGAAGGCGGCAAGCGCGTCTCCTATGGCGCCCGCGCCATCGTCAAGGGTGGTTTGCCGGCATTGCCGAAGCTGACCGTACCCGGCGCATTGCTGCTCGGTGACGATGCCGGCTTCCTGAACATGCTGAAGATCAAGGGCAGCCACACGGCCATGAAGTCCGGCATGCTTGCTGCAGAAGCTGTCTTTGACCGGCTGGGCGATGGCGGTGCGCACGATGAAGTCAGCAGTTATGTCGAGCGTTTCGAGAACTCCTGGCTGCACGAGGAGCTGCACAAGGCCCGCAATTCAGGCCCTGCCCTGCATCGATTCGGGACCCTGCTGGGTTCGGCTTTCGTCTGGGTCGACCAGACCATCTTCCGCGGCAAGCTGCCCTTCACGCTCAAGGATCCGGTACCCGATCACGAGTCACTGAAGCCGGCCGACAAGGCGAAGAAAATCGACTATCCGAAACCGGACAACGTGCTGACGTTTGACCGTCTGTCTTCGGTGTTTGTATCCAATACCAACCACGAAGAAGACCAGCCCTGCCACCTGCAGTTGAAGGATCCGTCGATCCCGATCAGCAAGACGCTGCCGCTGTACGATGAGCCGGCGCAGCGTTACTGCCCGGCGGGCGTCTATGAGGTGGTCGAGGAGAACGGTGAGAAGCGCTTCCAGATCAATGCGCAGAACTGCGTGCACTGCAAGACCTGTGACATCAAGGATCCGTTCCAGAACATCAACTGGGTAACGCCGGAAGGTGGCGGCGGTCCGAACTATCCCAACATGTAAGCGGATCTCTGTGGCCGGCCGGCTCTGCGATCGGAGTCGGCCGACGACAGGCCACATCAGGGGCGATAGCTGCCCAGCTCGAAGAACTCGCCAGCACTCCAGATTCCCAGCACTTTGCGGCCATCCCGGTCCTGCTCGACGCCGAGCTCAATCAGCCTGTAATACAACGGTCGGCTGATCAGCGCTTCCAGGCCGTTGCGGACGTGCAGATAAGGCTTGGGCTCTGTATCCGGGTTTTCGACGCGTAATGGATGATCGGCATCTGCCAGAACCAGGTCCTGAACGTTCGTGATAAACAGGACTTCCTGCGTTTCACCGCCACCCCGGGTCTCCAGGTCGGTGGCGATGAAGGGCGCGTCCTCAACGTCGATTTCCAGCTTCTCCACTGGTGTCACCAGAAAGTAGCGGTCATCTTCACGCCGCAAGATGGTGGAGAACAGCTTGACCATCTCCGGCCGGCGAATTTCCGAGCCCTGATAGGTCCAGCTGCCATCGCTGGCAATTCGCATCTGGCTGTCGCCGACATGCTCCGGATTCCACTTGTCGACAGGCGGCAGCTTGCGCGTCTCTCGCGAGAGCATCTCAAACAGACTGTCCGGCGTTGCAGTGGTCGACATGGGTGCGCTCCCCTGTGTGCAATGGTGATGTGCGATGGTGCGCGACTGGGCGCGACGGCCGGTGGCCGGTGGCCGGTGGCCGGTGGCCGGTGGCCGGTGGCCGGTCAGCCCAGTGTAAACCCAGACAACGAAGGCGCAATGGCGTTCAATCGGGCAGTGTCAGCCGCCGATGAACTTCATGACGGTAACCTCGCCGCGGAAAGCAAGGCTTTGCTTGTCACCCAACGCCGCCAGCAGGATGCGTTGCAGCCCGGCCAGGGCTTCATGTTCGGGCAGCCCCAACAACGGCCTGATGTCGTGGCGGCGGGTATTGGACAGACAACCGTACAGATAGCCGTCGGACGACAGCCGGAGTCGGGTACAGGCACTGCAGAAGGGTTCGGATTCGTTGGCGATAATGCCGAAGGTGCCGGCACCGGGAATCTCATAGCGAACGGATGTGGAGTCATAAGGCGCATCGGTGCGGCTAAAGCTGAAGCGCTCGCCGATCATCTGCAGGATTTCGTCCTGACCGACGAAGTCCCGCGTATAGCCGCTGTTCTGCCGCAGATGGCCCATGTTCATCAGTTCGATGTAGCGCAGTTCAATGTCCCGCTCCAGACAGTACTCAAGCAGCGGTAGAATCTGATCACGGTTCTGCGTGCGCATTGGCACCATGTTCACTTTGACGCGCAGACCTGCTGCCTGCATCAGATCGATCCCACGCAATACGCTGTCCAGATCACCGCTGCGGGCTATGTGCCGGAACTGGAGCGGGTTCAAGGTATCCAGGCTGACGTTGATGCGTTTGATCCCAGCATCAAGCACCTCCTGCTGCTTGCGTTCCAGCAGTTGACC
>SKXG01000126.1 GCA_007128525.1 Pseudomonadales bacterium
AACACCCATGGCACTGAGCACCAGAGAGGCTTCAGCAATGGCCCGGTACTCGCGGGCCTGCCTCAGGCACACCCACTGATCGGCATCGTCAAGCTCCATAGGCATCAGACGAATCCAGCCACGCGGTCAGGCAAACTCTGCTTCGGGCCGCGATACAGTGTGACGCAGCATGTCCAGATAGCTGCGCTTGATTTCCATGCGCGGTGCCAGGCCCTTGTCCACCAGCATCCGGTGGGCACGCGGCAGGCGGTAGCAGGGGCAGGATACGAGCAGGTGGTGCTCCAGATGATAGTTGACGAAGTACGGTGCGATCAGCAGCCGCTCAATGGGGTTGGCCAGCGTCGTTCGGGTATTGCGCAGCCGGTCGTCATTGTCGGGTACTGCCGCGTGCTCACCAATGTTGCGAAGGCGCGTCACCAGCGCCTCCCAGGTGAAAGATGGCACCACCCACAGAAGGAAGTACAGGTACCAGTACCCGGCCAGCGTGAAGCCAGCAAGCAACGCCACATTGATCAGCAGGTTCGGCCCGAGGCGTCGCCAGCCGCGCGCCAGCCGATCGGGCCAGGGATCACCAGGCTGACCAAACGCATGCCTGACCAGCGCCTTGCGCTGTTTCCAGGCAGTCTGACCGGTGAGGTCTCGAATGACCTTGCGGCGGAAGCTCGACTTGGTAATCGGAAAGGGTTTCGACAAATGCAGGTCCGGGTCGTCTGGCTGCTGCGTACTGCGATGGTGCTGCAGGTGTACGCGCCGATAGGGATCGATCGAAGCGCCGAACAGCGGCCGGTTCAACAACCACTCACAGACCCAGTCGTTGACGCTTTTGTTCCGGTACAGCAAATAGTGCGCGCCATCATGGCCGAGTATGGCCAGGCCAAGTTGCCGGGTACCAATCACCATGATACCGAGCAGGATCGTGAGCGGGTTAGTCCACAGCGCCACCAATACCCAGGTCAGCACGATGGTGCCCCAGCAATGCAGGATCATCCAAGTCGAACGCCACGCGGAATGCTGCCGCAGATCGGCGCGCTCATCGTGCGTAAAGATGTCTGAAGCGCGGTTGACGGTATCCATAACGCTCACTGGTTCCTTCTGCGCAGCTGCTCACCGGTCTGCCCGGCCCTTAGGGCCTTCAGCCTAATTGCCCAGCCGGTAACGGAATTTTACCACCAGCTGTTCAGCCAGAGGCTCATCATAGGCGTCGCGGAACAACTGGGTAAAGCGCTGCCCGGCATCGCCTCTGAGCCGACTGTTGCGCGTATAGACCACAAAAATGTCCGACAAAGGCGCAATTTCCCAGCGGTAGCGGAGCTGCAGGTTCAACGTCGAGATGCTGAAGTCCGCCGGCGCCGCACCATCCGGCAGACTGTCCGGCAACAGCGCACCGGGCCGCTCCGGCACCAGATAATAGTCCTGCGCGCTGGCATCGATGCCCACCCATTGCAGCGCAGCACGCAGCTGCTGACGGGCTGTCAGAAAGAAGTTGAAGCTCAGACGCGTCTGCCACTCTTCCGCCGCAAAGGTGGCAAATTGCCGGCCGCCCTGATGCAGCAGCCAGCCGTCGCGGTCCCGGTACAGCATCGTCAGGTCCGTGGTCAGGCGGCTCTGCGGGTGCCAGATCAGACGTCCCTGCAGGCTGTACAGCGACCCACCGAGGTCTTCGCCTTGGTAACGACCGTCAAACTGAGCGGCCAGTGGCCGGGCGCTGTCCGTGCTGTAGCCCAGCCCCACCTGGGTTCGCGCATCAATGCGATAGACACCATTGCCAAAGGAATTGCGGTCTTCATAACGGGCAGGAAAGTAGTTCAGCTCACCACGCCAGCGCGACAGATCATCCCGCTCAATCCAGGTGGACAGAAAAACACCGGAACGCACGGACTGATGGTCGTGATTCCACTCCTGACTCAGAATGAGCTGCGTTTCCTGATCGCGGGCCAGCCTAAAGTCTGAACTGCGCCGTACATACACATAGCGCGTACCCAGCAGATCATTGCGGCGCTGGAATCCCAGATCATTGATGTCGATCTGCCGATCAAAGTAATCCAATGCGACGATGTGGTTGCGGCCACGTTGCGGGCTGTACCGCAGGTCAACAAAAGCGCCACGCCCGTGAGGGCCGTCATCGGGATTGGACCAGAGTACCTGGGCATCGATGTTCAGCCGGCCACTGGCTGTCAGATAGTGCGCGTCGACGCCCTGGGTGCCGACCTGGCGGGCATCGTGCGTGGTCAGCGTGCCCATCCAGCCCAGTCCACGATAGGCACCACCAGGGCTGTCCTCATACAGCACCCGGGCAATGCCGTAGTTGCTGCCATCCTGGTTCAGCCGCATCGCGTCGTCCTCACCAACGGCGCGAAAGCGGCTGTCACGCTCACCGGCAAACAGCACACCATAACGCCACGCACCCTGCTGGCCTGTTACCTTGCCGGCGCCGAGCAATTCAGCCTGCTGGTTGAGCTGATCCGGCGCCACGCTGAACCCATCAGGTGTGGCCGGACGCTGCACGGCGCCGCCAATGCGACGTGTGTTCAGGAGTGTCGTGGGGCCATCGCGGCCACCACCGGCAGCCCGTGGCGTAGCGACAAAGATTTCCTGGCCTTCCAGAAAAAACAGACGCTTCTCGGGAAAGAACGTCTCGAATGCCGTCAGATTGACGATGACATCATCGGCCTCGACATTGCCGAAGTCAGGATTCAACGTGGCCGAAAGCTGAAAGTTGGTCGAAGGCCGCCAGAACAGATCCATTCCGGCGCGGTACTCGGTGCGCCCTTGTACCTCGTCAAGCGTTGAAGACACATAAGGGTACAAGCTGTACTGCTGGCGCGGCCCTACACCTTCCATTTCAAGCAGGGGCAGTGCCGACAGGAAAACCTGCTGCGTATCCGGAATGGGTGGCCAGGCCCAGCGCTGATTCAGGTGCGCGACACGCCGCGAGACGAACACCCCCATCCGGCGCAGATCGGTATCGGCAGGCATCGACATCATCGACCACGGCAGGAACATTTCTGCGCTCCAGCCCGTGTCAGTCTGCGCCGACGCGCCATACCAGGGACCGTCCCAATCGGCACCATAACGCCGCTCCGGCAACACGGTGCCGTCCAGCAGACTGTCCCCCAGCGCGACACCGAACCAGTAGCCGTATCGCCCCTCACCAGAGCTGTCCAAGGTAATAAAAACCGCATCGCGATTGATCTGGCGCTGATCGCGAGCCGACAGCCGGCTGACCAGTGTTTCCGCCGGCTGGTCCAGCTCAAAACCCACATAGAGACCACGCTCAGACGCAAACATGCGCAGACGCGTCGCATAAGGGACCGGCGCCATGGTGTCCGGCTCGATGACCAGGAAGTCGTCAATATAAGGAACCGACTGCCACACAGCTTCGTCCAGCCGACCGTCAATGCTGACATTGAGATCGGCTTCATCAAAGCGCCGGATTGCTACAGTCTGATCACTGGACCTGCTGCCGGGCTCCGCCACTGCTTGGGCAACAACACTAGTCGACACGAAAAAGCCACTCCAGGCAAACCAGCCGACAACCAGCAGCCGGACCGCCCCAAGTGACCAAGGCCTGCACCCCATATCCCCTCCAGCACCCAGACGCCTGCGCGCGACAGCCTGAATGCCGCAGGACTCCTTATTATTCGAGGCTGCATAATGACCGGATCCAGGATTTCTGCCAAGTCTGGCTGCGGAGGAGAAGGGCCGGAATGCTCTGCACCACCTGACGGCAAGCGCTTGACGCAGACCGCGCCAGGCGGGTTTGATTGACGACTCAGTTTTCCATCACCTGGTTTCAATCACGCAAGAGGAGTCCGTTATGCCCATCAATCCAGACGCCGTTGGCGCCAAGGGCGATCCAGTACGCCGCAAGTGGTCATCCAAGGATGCCCTGCTGTACGCCCTGGGCGTCGGCGCCGGTACCGAGGAACTGCCGTTCACAACGGAGAACACACGTGACGTCAAGCAACGCGTCCTGCCCACCTTTGCCGTGATCATCGGGGGCGGCGGCGCGCCCATGAACAAGGTCGGCAGCTTCAACCCGGCGCTGATGGTGCACGGCGAACAAAGCATTGAGCTGTTCGATGAGATTCCACCGGAGGGTGAGATCGAGAGCGTGGGCGAGGTCACAGCGATCTGGGACAAAGGCAACGCGGCTGTTCTGGAGTTCACCTCGGAGTCGACCAACGTCGCCAACGGCAAGCCGCTGCTGCGCAACAGGATGACACTGTTCTGCCGCGGTGAGGGCGGTTTCGGCGGCGAGCGCGGCCCGTCAATCAAACTCGACTACCCGGATCGCAAACCAGACCATGAAGTCACCTATACCACGCGCGAAGACCAGGCGCTGCTGTACCGGCTGTCCGGCGACCGCAATCCGCTGCACTCGGACCCGTCTTTCGCCAAGATGGGCGGCTTCGACCGGCCAATCCTGCATGGTCTGTGCACCTACGGCTTCACCGGCCGGGCGCTGCTGCATACGCTGTGTGACTCTGACCCGAGCCGTTTCAAATCGATGAGCGGCCGCTTCTCCAAGCCGGTGCTGCCTGGGGACGCGCTGACGGTGTCGATGTGGGTCGACGGCAATGAGTGCCTGTTCCAGACCAGGACCCAGCGCGGTGATGTGGTGCTGGATCAGGGACGCATGACTTTCCAGTAACTCACCAGCCAGACTCAGGCGGCGCCCAGTGCGGGCGCCGTCGCATGTCAGCATGCAATTCATGCGTTAAGCCGTGACAATCTGACCCAGCAAAAACAGCGTGGCTCAGCCATCTTGCACAAACAAAAACAGACCCAGTCCACTGGAGAATCCGGGCTTTGGGGAGATCAAGCCATGAGCCATCGGCGCCTGCGTTCCCAACTGGCATCCTGTCTGATCATTATCTGCAGTGTCGCAATGGCACCGGCAGCCGGCGACGCCCCTGACCTGGAAACTTCCAGCATACCCATGGAGGCGTTCGCTCGACTGCCTGCCATCCGGAATGTCCTTGTATCACCAGACGGTCAGCGATTGCTGTTCATTACTGGCCATGGAGATCAAGAGGCAGCCGTTGTTCGAAGCCTGTCAAGCAACGAGCCCCCACAACCCGTACTGGCATCAGATCCGGATCAGTTTCACCTGAGGTGGTGCGACTGGGCCAATGACACTCGGGTTCTGTGCTCATACCGAGCAGTCGGCACCAGGTCCCGCGAAACCTATATCCTTACCAGACTGGTCGCAGTGGATTACGACGGCAGCAATCAGCGCGTACTGTTGCAGGGCATGCCTCAGGGTTACCAGCAGCTGCAGGACTACGTCGTCGACCTGCTGCGTGACGATGCCGATCACATCCTGATTGCACTCCACGATAGATCGGACCCATACGAGTCTGTCTACGCGCTCAATGTCTACACAAGCACAGTACGGCGCCACGCCCGTGGACGCGAACCCGTCACCTACTTTCGAAGTGACCGCCAGGGAAACGTCCGACTTGCCTGGGGCTTCTCATCACGCCGAGCAGAGCGCATCTATTACGTCCGCCTGGATGGTGAGACTGTCTGGCGCCAACGCCAATTTGACATTCAAGGACCATTGAATCGGTTCCAGCCGATTCACGTGCTACCGGGTACCAATCAGCTGCTGGGCTACATGGCGCATGACGGACGAGACGCGCTCTGGCAGATGGACATGTCAGGCGAGGGTGACGCCAGGATCCTATTCCAGCCACCTAACGGCAGCATTCAATACTACCGCAGCG
>SKXG01000266.1 GCA_007128525.1 Pseudomonadales bacterium
GCCGCTGACGGCCGGCGGCTGCTGACAACCTGCCAGCTCAGGCGCCTCAATGACCCGCCGCTGACGCTGCAGCTTGAGAGCCGCCTGATACAGCAACAACAGCGCCAGCTCATCGTCTGCACAGTGCTGGACAAAAGCGCAGAGGTTGAAGCCGAACGCGCCAGCGAACGACTACGCCGCATGTATGCAACGCTGTCGGATACCAATGAAGCCATCCTGCGTGCTGGCGGCAAGCGGGAACTCTATCAGCGTGTTTGTGAAGCTGCAGTCGCCGGCAGCAAGCTCATGATGGCTGCTATCATGCAACCCGATTTTGACAACGCCCAACTGACCGTACGCGCACATGCCAGTCGTGCAGGCTTTCCCGCCGACATCACGCTGCGACCCCGCCTCAATACAGACGAACACGGCGACCAGGGGCCGGCGCCAGAAGCATTTCATAGCGCGCTTACGGTCATTAGCAACACATGCGGGGTCGATTCAAACCTGGCGCTGTGGCATTCAGCGTCCAGTCACCTGCGCATTGGATCCGCAGCTGCCGTACCCTTGGTGCGGGACGGCAAGGTAACGGGCGTCATGCTGTTCTGTGCCGACGAGCCCAATACCTTCGACAGCAGCACCGTCGGCCTGCTGGAACGGCTCGCGGCCAACCTCGTCTTTGCGCTGGCCCACTTTGAACACCAGCAACAGCGCCTGCTTGATGAAGCCCGCATTGAGTTTCTGGCGACTCGCGACAGCCTGACCAACCTCCCCAATCGGGCGCTGTTCACGCAACTGCTCCAACATGACATTCAGGCCGCACACCGACATGGCCATCAGGGCGCAACCCTGCTGCTCGACCTCGACCGGTTCAAGCTCGTCAACGACACCCTGGGCCACGATACCGGCGATCAGCTGATCGCCACCATGGCTGAACGCTTCGCTCAGTGCCTGCGTGGCAGCGACGTGCTGGCACGACTGGGCGGCGATGAGTTCGCCGTCATGTTGCCCCAGACCGGCACCCGGGCCGATGTCGCCAAGGTTGCCCGCAAGTTGCTGTCTGCTGCGTTGCAGCCGGTACCGCTAGATGGCCAGGACTATCGCATCACGGCCAGCATCGGCATTGCCAGCTACCCGGATGACGACAGCGACCAGGTGCTTGATGCCGGCATCCTGTTGAAACGGGCCGACATGGCCATGTATGCCGCCAAAGAAGCCGGACGCAATGACTTTCAGTTCTATGTGTCACACATCCAGCAACGCTCACTGACCAAGATGGCACTGGAGACGCAACTGGCGCAGGCAATGTCACGCCATGAACTGCGCCTCGTCTATCAGCCGAAAGTTGATTTATCCAGCAATCAGATCTGTGGCGTAGAGGCGCTCCTGCGCTGGGACAGCGCCTCGCTGGGTCCGATATCACCGACTCAGGCCATTCCTGTGGCAGAAGAATCCGGGTTGATCATTCCAATCGGTTACTGGGTGCTGCGCACAGCGTGCGAGCAATACATGGCCTGGCTCAGCGCTGGACTGAAGCCACCGTCTATGGCTGTCAATCTGTCGCAGCGGCAGTTCAAGGAAAATGACCTGGTCGAGCGCATCGCTGAGCTGCTCGACGAGACCGGCATGCCACCCGAACAGCTCGAACTGGAAATCACAGAAAGCATGATGATGCTGGACCCTGCCCGCACCGTGCAGGTACTGAATGAGCTGAAAGCACTGGGAATTCGCATCGCGGTTGATGACTTTGGAACCGGCTACTCGTCGCTGGCCCGGCTCAAGCAGTTCCCGCTCGACATCATCAAAGTGGATCGCTCCTTCGTTCGCGACCTGCCCATCAATGCCGAAGACCGCTCCATCGCACGCACCATCATCGCTTTGGGCCACTCACTGAATCTGTCTGTTGTTGCCGAAGGCGTAGAGAATGCAGCGCAGTGTGCCTTCCTGAAATCTCAGGCCTGTCATCAGGTACAGGGCTATTATTTTGCGCGACCGGAGGCCGCTGAGCGGGTTGCAGACCAGCTTGCCGTGGGGATTGGGGGCTGATGCACTCGGCGCTGATTCTCACCCTGAATGCAGGCTCATCCAGCTTCCGCTTCGCACTGTTTCCCTTCGAAGACACTGCCAGTGACACTGCCCACAACAATGCTGTTGATGCAGCCCTGGTCAGAGGCCGCATCGACGGCATCCGTTCCGAAGCGCCAACCAGACTGACATTGAGCCGATGGTCACTTGGCGCGTCACCGGAAGTGGAACAGGATCTGGACAATGTTCAGGATGCCGTCGGCGCCTTGAAGCTGCTGCTTCAGTGGCTGGACGACGCAGCGCTGTTGTCACGGGTTCGCGCTGTCGGTCACCGCGTGGTACATGGCGGTCTGCATGAAGACCACTGCGTTCTGAACGCCGACCTGCGCCGCCAGCTCGAAGCGCTGACACCCCTTGCACCCTTGCATCAACCCAATGATCTCGCAGGCATAGATGCTGTCGCCAAACTGCTGCCGGACCGGCCGCAAACAGCCTGTTTCGACACCGTTTTTCACCGCAGCATGCCGGCAGTGGCGCGCAAGTTCGCCCTGCCCGCTTCGCTGCGTCAGCCGCATCTACAGCGCTTCGGCTTCCATGGCCTGTCCTACGAGTACGTCAGTCGCCACATGCAGACCCGTGTACCAGAACGCGCTCAGCTGCTGATTGCGCACCTGGGCAGTGGCGCCAGCTTGTGCGCTGTGCGTGACGGACGCAGTCTGGACACGACGATGGGGATGACACCACTCGACGGCGTACCCATGGGTACACGCAGTGGGTCACTGGATCCGGGTGCACTGCTGTGGTTGTTGCAGCAATCCGGGCTGACTGTCGACAGGCTTCAGGCGCTGCTCTATCACGAGTCGGGACTGCTGGGTCTGTCTGGCATCAGTGCCGACATGCGGCGGTTGCGCCAAAGTGACACTCCGGCAGCGCAGCAGGCCATCGATCACTTTGCTTATCAATGCAGCAAAGCACTCGGCGCGCTGAGCGCGGCATTGGAAGCCGTACAAGGCGTGGTGTTTACCGGTGGCATCGGGGAGCATGACGCCAACCTGCGCGCACAAATCATGAACCGGTGTCACTGGCTCGATGTGCAGATGGACCCTGCCGCCAACGAACGCCATGATTTCTGCATCAGCACTGCGGACTCACGTGTTGGCTGCTATGTCATTCCAACCGACGAAGAGTTCGTCATTGCCAAAACGACCAGACGGCTATTGAGCGCGCAGACTGCCGGTCCTGACCAGAGCTAACCACGCAGCTGCTCAGCCTTGTGCGTCAAATCATCAAGCAGCGCCTGCCAGGCGTCGACAAAGGCGTCCACGCCGGCCCGCTCCAGCGCGAAAGTTACCTCCTGCAAAGCGATGCCGAGCTGATCCAGTGTGGCAAGCTCATCCGACGCCTGCTCACCGGCATCAGAGAGTGTTCGCTCGGCCCGGCCATGATCGAGAAACGCGTCCAGCGTTGCTGGCGGCAGCGTGTTCACGGTGTGCGGGCCGATGAGCCCATCGACATAACAAACGTCTGAATAATCCGGATTCTTGGTGCCGGTGCTGCCCCACAACAATCGCTGCGGGCGGGCACCCTGTGCCGCGAGACGCGCGAAGCGATCACCAGCCATATCCTGATGCAGGTGCGCATAAGCAACCTGTGCACTGGCCAGAGCGATCCGTCCTTGCAGCTGTTGCGCACGCGGGTCGGTCATCTCTGCCAGCAAGGGGTCCACAGCACTGTCGATGCGGCTGATAAAGAACGATGCCACCGACGCCACACCACCCGGTGCTGCAAGACGAGGCAGGGCCGCATTGTAGGCGGCGAGCACCGCCTGGTAGCGCGCCACTGAGAAAATCAGCGTGACGTTGACGTTGATCCCAAGACCCAGACAGTGCTCTATGGCTGGCAATCCGGCTTCTGTCGCCGGAATCTTGATCATCAGATTACTGCGATCCACCGCCCGCCAAAGCCGCCGGGCAGCTGCAATGGTGGCGTCGGTATCGTCGGCCAGCAGCGGTGACACTTCGAGGCTGACATAGCCATCCACACCCTGCGTCGCCTCATATACCGGCTGCAGCAGATCAGCTGCACGCCGAACGTCATCGATCATCAGCGATTCCAGCAGGCTCTGAACGTCGGTATCAGGCGCGGTACTCAGCCAACGCTGAATATCGGCATCATAGTCCGTACCGTTGCTGATCGACTTGTGAAATATGCTCGGGTTCGTGGTGACGCCGGTGACACCCTGATCGATCAGTCGCGCCAACCCGCCGCCATCAAGCAGTGGTCGATCGATGTAGTCGAGCCATACGGACTGGCCCAATTGCGCCAACCGGCTCAGCTTTTCATGCCGGGCAGACATCGTATTCTGCATCACGCCAGCCACTGCCAATTTCGAACGTCGGGCATATCTTCTCCGTGCTCACGGATGTAGTGAAAGTGGTCCACCAGTTTGTCACGCATGGCCTGCTTGGTATAGGCCGCGCGGCTTTGCAGCCCAGGCACACGATCAATCACGTCCATGACCAGGTGGAAGCGATCCAGCTCATTCAACACCGTCATATCAAAGGGTGTTGTGGTTGTGCCCTCTTCCTTGTAGCCACGAACATGGAAGTTGTCATGATTGGTACGCTTGTACGTCAGGCGGTGGATCAGCCAGGGATAGCCATGGTAGGCAAATATGACCGGCCGATCCGTCGTGAACAGGCTGTCAAAGTCCGCATGCGACAGACCGTGAGGATGGACATCGTTTGGCTGCAACGTCATCAGATCGACAACATTGACCACCCGCACGCGCAGGTCAGGCAAGTACTGTCGCAGCAAGTCCACCGCAGCGAGTGTCTCCAGCGTCGGGACATCTCCGGCACAGGCCATCACCACGTCCGGCTCGGCATCCTGATCATTGCCGGCCCACGGCCAGATGCCGATGCCCGCCGTACAGTGCCGCACTGCTGAATCCATATCCAGCCACTGCGGCTGGTCCTGCTTGCCGGCGACGATCACATTGATGTAGTCGCGGCTCCGCAGCACTTTGTCTGCGACATAGAGCAGGCAGTTGGCGTCGGGAGGCAGATAGACGCGAATGGTGTCCGCCTTCTTGTTGACGACATGGTCGATAAACCCGGGATCCTGATGGCTGAATCCATTGTGATCCTGCCGCCAGACATGGGATGTCAGCAGATAATTCAGTGACGCAATAGGCCGGCGCCAGGGCACCTCATGCGACGCCACCTTGAGCCACTTCGCATGCTGATTGAACATCGAGTCGATGATGTGGATAAAGGCTTCATAACAGGAAAACAGGCCATGACGGCCGGTGAGCAGGTAACCTTCAAGCCAGCCCTGACAGCAATGCTCGGACAGAATCTCCATGACACGGCCGTCCGGCGACAGGTGTTCGTCATCCTCCTGCAAAGCTGCCATCCAGGTTTTGTCTGTCACGTCATAGACCGCACCAAGCCGATTGGATTCGGTTTCATCCGGCCCGAACAATCGAAAGTTCCGCGCGCCGGCATTGCGCTGCATCACTTCCTTCAGATAGACGCCAAGCACGCGAGTGGTCTCCAATGAAACCTGGCCGGGTGCCGGCACCGTGACAGCATGGGCACGATAATCCGGTAACAACAGGTCACGCAGCAGCAAGCCGCCATTGGCATGCGGGTTGGCACCCATGCGGCGCTCGCCTTCGGGAACCCACTTCAGCAACTCC
>SKXG01000261.1 GCA_007128525.1 Pseudomonadales bacterium
CGCATCGCGGTCATCGGCCTGGGCTATGGCGACGGTTTGCCGCGGGCGCTGGGCAATGTAGGCGAGGTGGCCTTTGCCGGTCAGCGGGCTCCGATACGGGGCCGCGTGTCGATGGATCTGGTGACCGTGGACATCAGCGACCTGGATCACCCGCCGAAGATCGGCGACTGGATGGAGTTCTTCGGGCCTCAGATTGGCATTGACGAAGTGGCTGGACTGGTGGGTACTATCAGTTATGAGGTGCTGACCGGTCTGAGCCTGCGACCGGAACGCAGTTACACAGGAGCGCGGCAAGAGAGTGCGGCCTAGCGAATTTGTTGGAGTCTGATATCAATCGATCGGAGGGGATATGGCTAACAGTTCAACTGAGGTGAAAGTCAACAAGGATGGAATTCTGGCCGGCAAGGTGGCGGTCATTACCGGTGCAAGCCGCGGCATTGGCGAAGCGTTGGCAAGACGCTATGCGATGGAAGGCGCCAAAGTAGTGGTGTCAGCGCGTACCGTAGATCCTGACGAGCACGCTTTGCCCGGATCGCTGAACGAAACCGTCAAGCAGATCAAGGCGGCCGGTGGTGAAGCGATGGCGGTCAAAGCGGACCTGTCCAACGCTGAAGACCGGCACAACCTGATCAAGACCACGGAAGCCGAGTATGGTGAGGTCGATATCCTCGTCAACAATGCTGCCGTCACTTTCTTCATTCCGGTTGAGACTTTTCCGGAGAAACGCTTCCGCCTGATGATGGATGTGCAGGTGTGGGCGCCGTTTGAATTGTCGCAGTTGGTGCTGCCGGGGATGAAGGAGCGTCGCAGCGGCTGGATACTGAACATCTCGTCGCATGCCGCGCTGCATCCGCGCAAGGATGCACCCGGCGGTGGCGGTACGGTGTACGGCATGTGCAAGGCGGCGCTGGAACGCTTCACCACCGGCCTTGCGCAGGAAGTGTACAAGTACAACATCGGTGTCAACGTGATCTCACCGGGTCTGGTTGCCACGCCGGGTGTGATTCACCACAAGCTGATCAACGAGCGCAACAAGGACCGGGTAACGCCGGTGGAGCATATGGCCGAGGCCTGTCTGCGCCTGTGTCATGGTGATCCGCAGTCGCTGACCGGTCGCATTGACTATGCCGACCAGGTGATTGAAGAGTTCAAACTCAAGCCTGCCGACTTGATCTGAGGCACTGATGCTGATTGGTGTCCCCGCCGAGATCAAAGCCTGGGAGCGCCGCGTCGGCCTGACGCCGGCCGGCGCAGCGAGCCTGGTGCAGCGGGGCCATCAGGTGCGGGTGCAAGCCGGTGCCGGACAGAGTGCGGGCTATCCGGATGAGGCCTATGAGGCTGCCGGTGTCGAACTCGTGTCCGGGCCCGAATCTGTATTCGAAGCGGCGCTTGTGGTTAAGGTCAAGGAGCCGCAGGCGGCAGAGATCGCCCAGCTGCGCTCCGATCAGATCCTGTTTTGCTATCTGCACCTGGCCGGAGACCGCGACCTGACGGCGGCGCTGCAGGCCAGCGGGGTAACCGGTATTGCCTATGAAACCGTGACGGATGGCGCCGGCAATCTGCCGCTGCTGCGGCCGATGAGCGAGATCGCCGGGCGACTGGCTGTGCAAATGGGGGCACAGGGTCTGCTCGCCGAACATGGCGGTCGCGGCCTGTTGCTCGGCGGCATGCCGGGCGTTGCGCCAGCCCGTGTGCTGGTGATTGGTGCCGGTGTCTCAGGCACTGCCGCAGTAGCAGCGGCGGTTGGTTTTGAAGCCGATGTCTGGGTATTGGACCTGAACATCGAACGGCTGGCTGATCTGCGCCGCCAGCATGGCGCTGCCGTTGCCACACTGCACAACAGTACCGGCGTGCTCGAACGTGAGCTGGCGCGGGCCGATCTGGTGATTGGCGCCGTGCTGGTGCCCGGTGCCCGGGCCCCGAAACTGATTACTCGCGAGATGCTCAGCGCCATGCCCCGCGGCGCGGTGCTGGTCGATCTCGCCATTGACCAGGGCGGCTGCGCCGAGACCAGTCGGCCAACCACCCATGACGATCCGTTCTATCTGGTGGACGACATCGTTCACTACGCTGTGGCGAATGTGCCTGGTGCTGTACCGCGCACCGCCACCCAGGCGCTATGCAACGCCACCCTGCCATTTGTCCAGGCGCTGGCAGACCACGGCCTGCAGGCGCTGGATGCCAACCCCCACCTGGCGGCTGGCCTGAACCTGAAAGACGGCGAGATCTGCCATCCGGCCGTGGCTGACGCCATGCGGCGCTGAATGCGGCGCTGAGCCGGCAGCGGCTCGCCGCCAGTGGTCGCAAGGGGGCGCTGACCTGGGTATAATCGCCGGCCATTTGGTTCTCGCGCATACCTCTTAGCCGCGCGACCTGCGCCGGCGGCAGCCGGTGCTATTGCTGTTCTACTGCATGGGAGTACGGTCTTGAACAAGCTGTTTGCCGCAGTCGCTACCCTCGTGGTGCTGTCTTTTGTGGTTGGATCGGCCGAGGCCCGCCGCGTACCGCCGGGCACGGATGCCGATATTGCCGAACGCATTCGCCCCCACGGTCAGGTTTGCCTGGTCGGTGAAGAGTGCGGTGAAGGTGTCATGGCGCCGATGGCAGCCGGGGAGCCGCGCAGTGGGCAGCAGATCTATGATCGGTTTTGCGCGGCCTGCCACACCACGGGTGCTGCTGGCGCGCCGGTGACCGGGCGGGCCGATGATTGGGATGCGCGTCTCGATCAGGGCATGGATACCTTGTGGGATCACACCCTGAACGGTATCGGCGCCATGCCGCCCAAGGGCACCTGCATGGACTGCAGCGATGAAGAACTGCAGGCTTCCCTGGACTACATGCTCGACGCCCTGGACTGATCGCACCGTCTTACCTGTCTGATGACCACGCTGAGCCGGCCTGAAGCCGGCTCAGTTGTCGGCCAGCCAGCTGCGGCTGCGGAAACCGAAGGCTTCCAGCAGCGCTTCCCGCTCCACCCGCGCATGCCCGGCCAGATCGGCAATGGTCCGCGCGACCCGCAATAAACGATGACAGGCCCGTGCCGACAGGCCGTGCTGTTCCGCCAGCGCCTCCAGCAGTTTCTGATCAGCGTCGCTGAGCCCGCAGGCATCCAGCAGCGCAGCGCCCTGCAGACTGCGGTTGGCGCCGCCGGACCTGGCCAGCTGCCTCTCCCGTGCCCCTACAACCAGCGCTCGCGCCGCTGCCGAGTCCATCTCATCCGTCTGACGAGCGAGTAATGTCGCACCCGGCAACGGCCGGACCAGCACCTGCACATCAATGCGATCAAGCAGAGGTGCCGAGAGTCGGGTCTGATACTGGCGCCGCTGCGCCGGTGTGCACTGACAATCGTGGCCGCTACAGCCTCGCCCGACTGGGCACGGGTTCATGGCACCAATGAGCTGAAACTGCGCCGGATATCGCACGCGCGTACGGGCGCGGGCCAGTACCACCTCACCCGACTCCAGCGGCTGGCGCAGCGCTTCAAGTACTGGCCGCTGAAACTCTGCCATTTCGTCGAGAAACAGCACGCCCTGGTGGGCCAAAGACAGCTCGCCGGGGTGTGGCACTGGCGAACCACCGCCAATCAATGCAGCAACCGAAGCGCTGTGGTGCGGATCGCGAAACGGCCGGCTCAGGGCGTCTGCACTGGCCGGCAGTGCATTCTGCAGGCCGGCAACCGAGTGCACCTGCAACACCTGCAGCGCTTCACCACGAGTTAGCGGCGGCAGCAGGCCCGGCAGGCAGCGGGCCAGCAACGTCTTGCCGGCACCGGGTGGGCCGATCAACAGCAGGTTGTGGCCCCCGGCCGCCGCAATCAGCAGCGCACGCTTGGCCAGCGCCTGGCCCCGAACATCTGCCAGATTCGCGGGCCCCGACGGGGCATGGCTGGCGCCGGCATCGACCCTCTCACCGGGCTGTTGGTCTGCGCAATCCGCCAACCCGGCCACCGGCGTGCCTGACGCCAGCTGCTGCACCCGCGTGCAGGCCTGGCGCAAATGCGCCACCGGCACCAGGTCTGCGGCGCCGAGCAGACGCAGCTCACCGCGATTGCCGGCTGGCACCATTAACGCCCGGTCCGCGCGCTGTGCCGCCAGCGCGGCATTCAATGCGCCGGGTACTGGACGCACCTCGCCGAACAACCCCAGTTCACCGATCACTTCGAGCCCGGCCACGCCTTCAGCGGGCAGTTGACCGCTCGCGCTCAACAATGACAGCGCAATGGCCAGGTCGAAGCGTCCACCTGCCTTGGGCAGGTCCGCCGGCGCCAGATTGACCGTAATCCGGCCTCCCGGAAACTGCAGCCCACAGGTTTCGATCGCGCTCTGAACCCGATCCCGCGCTTCCCGAACCGCAGTTTCCGGCAGGCCAACCACGGAAAACCGCGGCAAGCCCGCGCCAATGTGCGTCTCGACCGACACGGCCGGCGCCTCAAGGCCGAACTGCCCCCGGCTCATTACCAGCGCACAGTCTGCCGACATGTCCCGGCCGGTAAGTCTCAGCGGTTGTCGTCGCCGGCCGGTGGTGCCGGCCGTGCATCCGGGCCGCCCTCAAGCGCGACGATGCGCGCCTGCAACTCAGCCAGGCGCTGCTCCAGACGCTCGATCTGCTCGAGCTGGCGTTGAAACTCCGAGCGCGGCACCAACTGAAACTGCGTCAGCAGGCTGTCCACCACCGGCTTTAACTGCGCCTCGATGTCCCGTGGCAGATCGTTCGGCAGCACCGCATCAAGCTTCTCTCGCAGTCGGTGCACAAAGTCCTCAATCATCGACGCTTCTGACATCCCTTCCTCCTGGATCTCTTATGCAGCAATGCAGCAATGCAGCAATGCTGCCCATGCCTGCTGCCCATGATGGGCTGCACCAGCTTGCCATGGTACCGGCAAACGCTGGTGCGGCCGAACGACAGGCGCCGCCACCCCTGTGCGCACGACGCCGGCCCGGCTGAGCGATTTCGGCCCGTCTGAGCGCACCAAAACAGGGCGAGGCTGGTGATGTTGGTGCGCATCCAGGACAGTGCAGACCTGTCCGACGCCCTCGCTGCCTTCGAACAGGCCCCCTAACTTAAGAAAAACAAGCACTTATTGACTTGGCACAGATTCTGCTCTTCCAGGCCTGTCTGCTGCCGGGTATGCGAGCGCCGTTCGTGGTCCGCGCCTTCAGCGATCGGTTGGGTAGCACCAGCCAGGCAATCCATCTCATGTCGCCCAAGGGGGAACACAAGATGCGTAATGCGGGAATGACCTTCAGGAGTAAAGCGGCTGCGGCCGCGGCGGTCCGGGGTCTGTGTCGAAACGCCGGTAATTAAGGGAGAATCGCTCGCGCACGATCGATCTTCCACAAAGACGTGGGCCCAGGGCCAACAAGCCCGATGCCCGGTGCAGCGACGAAACTCCAAGGAGACTAAACATGAAACTGGTTACAGCAATCATCAAGCCTTTCAAGCTCGACGATGTGCGTGAAGCGCTGTCGGATATCGGCGTTCACGGCATGACCGTCACAGAAGTTAAGGGTTTCGGTCGACAGAAAGGTCACACCGAGCTCTATCGGGGGGCCGAGTACGTCGTGGATTTCCTACCCAAGGTCAAAGTTGAGGTGGCAATCGACGACTCCGTACTCGACCAGTGTCTGGAAGCCATCACCAAGGCCGCGAATACC
>SKXG01000241.1 GCA_007128525.1 Pseudomonadales bacterium
ACAGGTTCACCGCCATGGTGATCGGCGGCAGGCCCGCGCGAACCCAGTCGACGCTTTGCTGGCAGGCTGTCCGCAGTATCCAGCGCCCAATGGGTACGATCAGGCCGGTGTCTTCGGCAACGGGAATGAGCCTTGTCGGTGAGACTTCGCCCAGCTCAGGGTTGTGCCAGCGCAGCAGTGCTTCCACACCATGGATGCTGTTGTTGTTGAGGTCCACTTTGGCCTGGTAGTGCAGGCTGAGTTCGTTTCGTTCCAGTGCGCGGCGCAGGTGGTTCTCGATGGACATACGTTCGACCGATCGGCGTTGCACGGATTCGCTGAAGTATTGGTGGTTGTTCTTGCCTTCTTCTTTGGCTTGGTACATTGCGATGTCGGCATTCTTCATCAGCGTGTCCGCGTCAGTCCCGTGCGCCGGATACATGGCAACGCCGATGCTTGCCGTCACCCGACACTCATGGCCGGAGACGGAAACCGGTTGTATGGCCGCATTGAGCAGTTTGTTGGCCACGGCATCGATCTGTTCGGGAGAAGAAACTTCCTGCAGCAAAAGCACGAACTCATCGCCACCGATTCTTGCAATCAGGTCGCTGGCACGAAGACATTGCTGCAGGCGGCGTGACACTGTTTGCAGTAGCTGATCACCAGCTTCGTGACCAAGCGTGTCATTGATGATCTTGAAGCGATCAAGGTCGATGAACAGGACGGCAAACCGGCGTTCATACCGGTTTGCGTTTTCAATGGTCATCCGCAGCACTTCACTGAACATGACCCGATTCGGCAGCTCGGTGAGCGCGTCATGGGTGGCCAGGTGCTGTATGCGTTGCTGGTTTCTCTGGCGCTCTTCCTGGTAGGCAAAGTTGCCGAGTGCGAAAGCGACATTGTCGGCCATGCGCTGCAGCAGTTCGATGACGCCGTGATCAAAGCTCCGTTTATGCTCGGAGTAGAACAGCAATACTGCGACAACTTTATTGGCCTGAAGTACGGGAATGGCGGCCCCCGACGCAACGCCCTGGCTGCGGGCAAGTTCATGCCAGCTGGCGGTACGTTCATCGGCAACAAAATCGTTGCTGATGGCAGGCAGCTTGGTGGCATAAGCCAGGCCAGCCAGGCCGGCTCCAGTGCGGCCATTCTCGGGTAGCGGCACATGCCGCTCGCGCAACATGCCCGCGCTGGGGCCGGAGGCGGCCGTGATGTAAAGCGTTGCTTTGCCCTGACCAGGAACGGCTACGGCCGCCAGCCGCAGCTGGCCGCCATCCACGGCCGCTTCGCAAACACGTTGGTAAAGCTCCTGCGGGGTTTCCGTGTGCAGTATGGCTTCATTGGTGGCGCTGAGCGCCGCATACATGCGCTGCAGCCTGTCGCTGCTGCGCTCGGCCAGTTTGCGCGCACTGATGTCCTGTACCGTGGTGACGATGAACCAACGCTTGTCGATCTCCACGGCGCGTCGGTGCAGCTCAATGATGGTAGGGAGTCCCGCTTTGGTCGTGGTGCGTACCTCCAGCGTGGTTCCGGCGCCCCCCTGAGCAATGAGCTCGTCGTACTCGGCAGCCAATTCGTCCCTGTTACGTTGCATTGTCGTGTGCGGCCCTATACTGAGCAGCTCGGTACGGCTGTAACCCGACTGCTCGACAGCGCGCTGGTTGACGAAAACGAATCGCATCGATGCCCGGTCCACGACATAGATCATGGACTGTGAAGCATCCATAGCGATCTGGAACTGTTGCAGTGATTGCTGGTGCTGCCGACGTTCAGTGATGTCTTTGGCGGTGCCCCGATAGCCTGCCAATTTGCCATCACGGTCGTAGAGGGCTTCGCCGCTCAGGTTGACGTAAGACTGCCGGCCGTCGGAACGCTCCAGCAGGCAGGTCAGGTCACGAAAAGTGATGCCGCTGAGCATATAGTCACGCTGTGCGGCCCAGCCGTCCTTCGTGAGCAGGTGCAGACCTGCGGCCCAGGGTTCGCGGCCGATGAAATCGTCGGACGAGACCCCGTCCGGGCTGTCGACCAGACGGCCCTGGAGTTTGGTGAATCGCAGGTCCGCATCGAGTTCCCAATAGGCGTCAAATGCCAGCTGTATCAGGCTCCAAAGGTCTGATTCCGGTGCCTTGTCGGGCTCGCCGGTGGGCTTGACGTCAGGCTCGCCCTGCTGGTTTCGATCTGTCAGGCCTGCGTTGGTGAACTCGCTGGACACTGTCGTCCTCCCCATGCTGTTCAGGCGTCATGGACCCTGTCCAATAACTATAGCCCAGCCTGACGTTTTTTCGTCTTACTATGAAATGCGAAGAGTTCTCAGTAGCGATGTTCTATCTGGTGATGGTCCATCTGATTACGTCGGTTTGTTATTGGCCTTGAGGCGCTGTCGCCGTCGGGCGGCCCATCATCATGTCCATGTAGGCCTGCCGCTCTGCCGGAGACATGTCCCGGTCGGTCACCAGGTTTACGTGTGCGTCCGGCTGCTGCGGGTCGACCTCAATGCGCCAGATTGAGCGGATGGATGTGGGCAACATGCCATATCGGGCATCACCGAAGGTCCAGG
The DNA here is from genome assembly GCA_007128525.1 of Pseudomonadales bacterium. GTDB lineage: Bacteria > Pseudomonadota > Gammaproteobacteria > Pseudomonadales > Azotimanducaceae > SKXG01. Next base: position 2,537 of record SKXG01000241.1, read on the forward strand.
GTTCGCCTGGGGTATGGACCAGCAGATCATCGGTGAAGAAGGCAAAGCGGTCGACGTCTGCGGCCATCTGGCTGTCTGGCGGCAGCGATGTGAGATCCTGGGGGTGCAGGCGCGGTGCAGCCTCACCCGCATAGGTACGGCCTGGACCAAACCAGCCGGGGCGAATGGCGTCCACCTGGATGTGGTCGTTGGTCACAGTAATGCTGCGCCACAGCAGCAGGTTGCCGAACGTCGGCTTCACCATCAGTCGCTCTGCTTCGATACCGCGCTGCGCGTTCAAGTCTGCGGCGGCCTGTAGTGCCCGATGGTGCTGGAAGGCGCCGAGGCTCAGATAGAGGCCGGCTAGCACAAGGGCGACGCGACTGGCTGCAGGGCCGCGCCGCCAGAGCGCCCAGCCCACGCCACCGGCAAGGATCAGCGTGAACAGCGGGTCGACGACACTGATGATGCTCCCGGCAGTCCTGGCATCGCTGAAGGGCCACAGCAGGTGGGTGCCATAGCTGGTCGCGGCATCCAGCGGCGCGTGCAGGGCGTAGCCAATGAATGCAAACAGATAGCAGCGGCCAAAGCTCAACTGTCGGCGCAGCCAGGGCCACAGGAGCATGGTTGCCAGCAGGGCGCCGATCGGGATGAAAATCAGGGCGTGTGTAAACGCGCGGTGATACTCAATGTAAAGCAGTGGGTCCGTGGTGCTGCGAATGAAGGCGTCAGTATCTGGAAGCAGGGCCGCGCCTGCGGCGACCAGCGCAGCCTTACGCATCTCTTGTGGTCTGGCGATGGCGATGGCGGCACCGGCGCCCAGCAGCGCGTGGCTGAGCAGATCCATGGCCGGTCAGCTGGCGTGACGTTGCAGGAACGCCCGGGCGGTTTCTATACCCTGCTGGCGATGTTCGGGTTCCTTCCAGTATTCGATCAGCTCTGCAGCGGGCGCCAGTTCGGCCAGCTCCCGTGACACTGCTTCCGGGTGGTACAGGTCGTTGCCCATCAGCACCAGCAGCGGCGTCTGGCACTGGCGAACAAAATCGCGCGATACGTTGTACAGGAAGTCTCCGCCAAACATGTTGTTCCGGAATCGGGCCCAGTCCTGATCGGTTAGCTCCGGGTGCTGTGCCCGCAAGCCTTCTGCCCAGCCTTCAAAGAGCTGGTCAAAGGCCGCCTGGTTGTCCGCGCTGCGGCCGATGGTCTGCAGGATAACGGCACTGCGTACGCGTTCGGGTGCGGCCTCAATCAAGCCCATGCAATACGGGCCGCCAATGCACATGCCCAACGTCTGAAATTGGTCTATGCCCAGATGGTCCATCAACGCCAGTTGATCGTCGCGGTAGGTGTGCCAGCCGTCGTCGCCGCTGATCGGGCCGGTGGATTGGCCAGCGTTGCGCTGGTCCATGGCGATCACCTGGAACTGATCGCTGAATTCCGTCAACGGATTCCAGGGGGCGCGCTCCCAGGCTTCAATGGTCGAACGCATGCCACCTGGTGCAATGAGCAGCAGTGCCGGCCCATTGCCACGGGTTTCATAGTGGATACGTGCAGTGTTGTGTTCGAAAAACGGCATGACCGTCATGCTGCCAAGAAGGTGGTCAGGCCGCAACAGTTGCTTTAGCGCGGCGCCAGGCCAAACAGCAGGATATAGGAGTGGTTGTCTGCCACTTCTGCCGGTGTCGCACGTCCCTTGGGTGAGTACCAGGTTGGGAACCAGTTTGTCAGGCCGGCGCGAACCTTCTCGGCCAGGTAGGTGTCCACGTCACGATACTGCGACTGCGCCATGCCATTGGCCACGATGTTTTCGTCGACCTGTTGCATGCGCATCAGTTCGCCCATGATCTCTTCCCGGTGTTCTGGATTCAGAAAGGTGACATGGTGGTAGGTGGGGAAGGGCCCATCTTCGGTGACGTGTCGCTCAAACAGTGAGCGCCGCTGCAGGATCTCCCGCTCCACCGGATCTTGCGTCTTGATGTGTTTGGTGGCTTCCCAGTTGAACTCCACGGCGCGCTTGTAGCACAGGTAGAGCAGCTCTTCCTTGTTGCGGAAGTAGTAGTAGAACGCACCTTTGGTCAGGTTCAGCTGTTGCGCGCATTGATCGATCGATGTGGCGTGGACGCCTACACGGTTGAACGACTCCATGGCCACCCGCAGAAACTGCTGCAGCTTCAGGTCTGACATCGCTTCCCGGTCGAACGGGTTGGGCGGAGCCGGTGCTGGATAGGTCGGCTCTGAACGCGGGATTTCCGGCGGTTTGGCTGACTTCTTGGTGATGCCATGCGTTACGATGTCTACCAGTTTGGCCATCATGTCATCCGGATCGTATGGCAGCCGCGACGTGTACCAGAAGCTCATCCACTCAACGATACCCAGGATGCCGATGCCGGCCAGGAATGGGTCCATTCTGGCGATGGAGCCGTCTTTGACGCCATCTGCAACCATGCGTTGTACGAACAGGATGTTGCCGCGCTGGATATTGCGGATTTCGTCCGCCCACTCCGGCTTGAGCGCGCCGATCTCACTGAGAATGGCTGGCCGGCCCTGCTGCTTGTGCAACAGGTTCAGCATGAAGTGCTGGATTCGACCAAGGCCGGTGTCTTCGGCCTGATAGGCAGACTCCAGCTGTTCACGGCGCATCAGGCAGCTCTTGTGATACACCTTGTAGGCAAGTTCCTCCTTGCCCTTCACGTAGTGATACAGCGTGGCCGGATTCATACCCAGGTCGTCAGCCAGCTCCTCCATGCGCGTGGCCAGAAAGCCGCGGCGATTGAAGTAGCGGGTTGCTACACGGATGATCTCGTCCAGGCGCTCCGCCCGTTTACGGGCGACCCGGGGGCTTGGCTTCCGTTGCTTTTCTGTCACTTCTTGCAAGGATATGGCGCGCCTGTACTGCTGTTCCTGTAAGGCCGTCGGGTGCGCTGCTGGCGCGCACCCCGGTCAGCCTGGTAGGTCGTCTTGACTCAGTACTCGCCAGTCACCGGCTCCTCTATTGGGTTCTGGGCGTGCCGGCCATGACGAGCCAGCGCTCATTAAAGCAGCCTCAGCGCTTTGCGCAAGGCCGTCGGACATCTTTGGGCCAAGTCAA
>SKXG01000177.1 GCA_007128525.1 Pseudomonadales bacterium
GTGGTGACCATAGTCATCCACCAGCGTGAACCGCTGACCGGACAGCACCAGGCCGTCGCTGACCTCGAAGCGCCGACCAACACCGGCAAATTTTTCCAGCCCTGCCTGAATCGCAGCGTCTGACACCCCTTCTTCCGTAGCCACTGCAACGGTCGCCAGCGCATTGCTGACATTGTGCAGGCCCGGCATGGCAATTCGGATATGCAGGTCAGGCAGACCAGCGGGGCGCTTCACATCAAAGTGCCAATTGGGCCCTTCACTGCTCAGATTGACCGCCCGGAAATCGGCCTCATCGCTGAAACCATAGGTCAGCATGGGCCGGGATACGTGCGGCAATATGCTCCGCACCTCAGGGTCATCAATGCACAGCACAGCTGCGCCGTAAAATGGCAACCGGTGGAGGAACTCGACAAAGGTCCGCTTGAGCCGTTCGAAGTCGCCCTGGTAAGTGCTCATGTGATCACGGTCAATGTTCGTGACCACAGCCAGCATCGGCTGCAGGTGCAAAAAAGAAGCGTCGCTCTCATCGGCTTCAGCGATCAGGTAGCGGCTGGCACCCAGTCGGGCGTTGGTACCTGCGCTGTTGAGCAGCCCCCCAATCACGAACGTGGGGTCCAGCTCGGCAGCTTCGAATACGGACGTGATCAGGCTGGTTGTGGTGGTCTTGCCATGTGTTCCAGCAATGGCGATGCCATGCCGATAGCGCATCAGCTCGCCCAGCATCTCGGCACGCCGCACGATGGGAATGCGCGCCTCGCGAGCGGCCACCAGTTCGGGATTGTCCTGGGCAATGGCGGTAGACACCACCAGCGCATCCACACCCTGCAGGTTTTCTGCGCGATGATCGCCGTACACGCGAGCGCCGAGCTGTTTCAGCCGGCGCACCGTCGGTGAATCGCTCAGGTCCGACCCGGACACCTGATAACCCTGATTCAACAGCACTTCAGCAATGCCGCACATACCGGACCCGCCGATGCCAACAAAGTGCAGGTGCCGGACCCGACGCATTTCTGGAATCTCTACACTCGCCATCAGCGCCCCTCCCGCTGTTCCAGCTGCGCCCGAACCACCAGGCCCAACAAGGCACTGCATAGAATCAGGCTGTTGCCGCCATAGCTGATAAACGGCAGCGTCAGCCCTTTCGTTGGCAGCATGCCGGTATTAACGCCGACATTGACCAGACATTGCAGACCAATGACCAGGCCTGCTCCATAGGCAATGTAGCCGGCAAAGTAACGTTCCTGCTGCAGCGCCTGCTGCCCCACTCTGAAGGTCCGCAAGACCAGCCAGATCAGCAGCAGAAACACACCAACGGCGCCCACCAGCCCCAACTCTTCGGCAATCACTGCAAAAATAAAGTCGTTGTGTGCCTCGGGCAGATAGAACAGTTTCTGTATGCCCTCTCCGAGCCCCAGGCCAAACCACTCGCCTCGCCCGAACGCGATCAGCGCCTGTGTCAGTTGATAGCCACTGCCATAAGCCTGTGACCAGGGATCCAGAAACGCGACCATCCGTTGCACACGATAGGGCTGCAACAAGGACAGCGCCGCCAATGCCAGGCTCGCCACCAGCACCAGCACCAAAAAATGCCTGAGGCGTGCGCCGGCCAGAAACATCATGGCTGCTGTCATCACCGCCAATATGACGAGCGCGCCGAAATCGGGTTGTAACAGAATCAAAGTCCCAAGCAGCGCGATCATCAGTGCCGGTCGAAGCAGCGTAAAGACGTGGTCGCGCAACTGCTCCTGATGCCGGCTCAGGTAGCCTGCCAGGTAGATCACACACATGAACTTGGCAACTTCAGACGCCTGTATCGAAAAACCGCCCAGCACGATCCAGCGCCGGGCACCGTTAACCATGGTTCCGATGCTTGGCACCAGCACCAGCACACAAAGCGCAACAGCTGCCAGAAAAGCCAGTTGGTAACTGAACTGCCAAACCCGCAGCGGCAACGTGGCACAGGCTGTAAAGGCCACAACAGCCAGAACCAAGAACACCGCATGACGCAACACGAAGTAGGTGGCGTCACCGCTCGCCGCACTGCGCGGCATGGACGCTGAGGCCACCATGACCAGGCCAATGGTCAACACCATCAGCCAGAGCAGAATCAGCGTGGCATCAAGGCGCGGATTCATGCCACCTCCAATGCGTTGACAGCGTCGGCAAAGGCCTGGCCGCGCGCTTCGAAATTGGTGTACATGTCCAGGCTGGCGCAGGCCGGCGACAACAACACCAGATCGCCCGATGCGGCCAGTGATGCTGCCAGCGCTACGGCCTCATCCATGTCGGCCACCTTGTGCACCGGACACAGATCACCGAGTGTCTGCTCCAGAAGCGGCGCATCGCGCCCCAGCAGAACAAGCTCCCGAACCCAGCGCCTGACCGGTTCCCGCAGCGGCGTCAGATCGGCTTGCTTGGCATCGCCACCGGCAATCAGAACAATACTGCGATGGGCCGGATCACCCAGGCCCTGCAACGCGGCGACCGCAGCGCCAACGTTGGTCGCCTTGGAATCGTTGATGTAGCGGACACCGCCCCGCTTCCTGACCAGCTCGCAGCGGTGCGGCAATCCAGGAAATGTGCGCAACAACTCTGCTCCACGTCGCGGGTCCGCACCGGCCGCAGCAGCGAGCGCCAGGGCCGCCATTGCATTGAACTCATTGTGCCGGCCCGTCATGGCCAGCTGCTCCAACGACAGGATCTGTTCCTCGCCCCGGCACAGCCATGACTCGCCATCGTCGTCCAGGATGCCCCAGTCTTCATCACCCGGAGGCTGGTCCAGGCCAACAGAGATCCGGATCGACACCGAATCCGGCGGCTCCGTCAGCGGGTCGGCCCGATTGAACACGGCAACCCGTGCCCCCTGGTAAATGCGTTGTTTGCATGCGGCATAGCTGGCCAGATCCGGGTAGCGATCCATGTGATCTGACGACACGTTCAGCACGGCGCCCAGTGCCAGTGTTTTGTCTGCCAGCCGCTCAAGCTGAAAACTCGACAGTTCGAGCACGTAAATCTCTGCATCCGCGGCAAGCAAATCCAGCGCCGGCGGGCCCAGGTTTCCGCCAACCGCCACGTTGAAACCGGCCGCACGCAACAGCTCAGCGGTCAGAGTGGTGACCGTACTCTTGCCATTAGTACCGGTAATGCCAATGACCGGGGCATTGCACACCGACAGGAACAACGCGACATCACCACTGAGTGTAATACCGGCAGCCCAGGCCTCCGCCAACCAGGGATGATCAAGCGCAATACCGGGGCTGACCAATATCCGATCGACGCCGGCATAAACACCATCCGGCAGCGCACCGCAGTAGTACCTGGCCTCTGGATAGACTGTGCGCAAGTCATCCAGCCCGGGCGGCTCTGAGCGGGTATCCACGACGGTAATTCGATCCTGCCCGTGCAGGTAGCGCAGACAGGATTGCCCTGTCGCACCCAGCCCGAAAATCAGGGTGTGCAGACTCATGCCGCACCTCCTGACCAGGCATCCAGGTTCTGCCTGGCATGCTGCAGATCATCGAACGGCCGACGCTCGCCCTGAACCTCCTGGTAATCTTCATGCCCTTTGCCGGCAATCAGGACCAGCGCATCAGCTTCCGCTTCGGCAATGGCCCGCGCGATGGCCTTGGCCCGGTCCGGCTCGACACGAACAGGCACACGGCCGCTGAAACCGCCGCAGATCTCGTCGATGATCTGCAAAGGCGGCTCGCTGCGCGGATTGTCGCTGGTGACCCAGATCTGATCGGCCACGGTCTCGGCAGCCGCAGCCATCTCCGGCCGCTTGCCACGGTCGCGATCACCACCGCAGCCAAAAACGCAGATCAACCTTTGTTCACTGTGGGCACGCAGAGCAGACAACGCGTTGGCCAGCGCATCAGGCGTATGCGCGTAGTCGACCACGACGGTTGGCGCCCCGGAACGACGCACGAAAGACAGGCGTCCCGGCGGCGCCTGCACAGCGGGCAGTGCGGCCAGAATGGAATCGGCATCGAATCCAGCCAGCAACAATGCCCCTGTAGCGGCCATCAGGTTGGCCAGGTTGAACTCACCGAACAATGGTAGAGCAAGCGTCCGCTCGCCCCAGGGGCCGCAGACCTCGGCTGACATGCCTGCCGCGTCAAACCGAACGTTCTTCCATTTCAGGTCGGCAGAAGCGGCTGTGCCATAGCTGATGACCCGGTGCCCGGTCGCTGCCTGCAGCAGCGGCTGCCCCAGCAGGTGATCGTCGGCATTGATGACCCATGCCTGCACACCGTCGAGCTCAAACAGGCGCCGTTTGGCAGCGCAGTAACTTTCCAGGGATCCATGGTCGTCGAGATGATCACGGGTGACATTGGTCAGCACAGCAATGTCGATGCCGGCGGCATCCGCGCGATGTTGTGCCAGGCCATGTGAGCTGACTTCCAGCACCAGCCACTGCACGCCATTCCGCACAAGTTCTGCCATGCGGGCCTGCAGCGTCACCGCATCCTCGGTCGTCAGTCCGGCCGGATGGCATTGCCGACCTGCGCTGTACCAGCCCAGCGTCCCCGCATATGCGGCGTGCTGTCCCAAACTCTGCAGCAGTCCGGCCAGGTACCAGGCAACGGACGTCTTGCCATTGGTTCCGGTCACACCCAGGGTGCGCAGGTGTTTGCCCGGATGGTCGTAGAAGCGCGCCGCTATGGCACTCACTTGCGCGCGCAAGTCCGGCAAATTCTCGTGCACCACGCCGGTCCGGCCCGCTGCCAAGGACGCGCGCTCAGACAGCACTGCCACGGCGCCGCGCGCTTCGGCGTCCGCAATGTACGCATGCCCATCGCTGCGCAATCCCTGCATCGCCAAAAACAGGTCGCCCGGTTCCACCTGGCGGGAGTCCAGACGAATCGCCTTGATCAGGGGATCCCGTGCCGCATCGAGCGTGCGTCCCAGACAGGCGGAGAGGCGTTTCGGCGCCATTGTCATGCCCGGATCTGCCATCGCACCTCCGAAGGCTCGACACTGAGCACTCGCAATGCTCGCGCCACGACACGGGAAAACACAGGCCCGGCCACTTCACCACCACCGGTCCGGTCGCCGCGCGGCTCATTGATCACAACAACGACCACAATGCGCGGATCCTCAGCTGGCGCCAGGCCGGCAAAAAACGCCAGATGCCGGTTGTCTTCATAGCCACCGGCGCCGACTTTTCGCGCGGTGCCCGTTTTACCCGCCACCTGGTAGCCGGCCACCCGGGCACGTGGTGCGGTTCCGGTCGGCCCGACAACGGCTTCCATCATCGTCAGAATCTGTTGCACATGCTCGGCGTCGAACACCCGCTCCCGATGCGGCACCTCGCCCGGCTGCAGGCGCATCAGACTGAGCGGCATCTGGTAGCCACCGGTTGCCAGCGTCAGGTAGGCCTGTGCCATCTGTACAGGCGTCACCGTCAAGCCATAGCCATAGGCCATGGTGGCGCGGACGATCGGGCTGCGCAGGCGCTCACTGGTCAAGCGTCCCGCCGACTCCCCGGGCATCCCCAGCCCGGCAGGCTGGCCGAAGCCCGCCCGCGCAAAGGCACTGAACACCGATTCCTGATCCAGCGACAATGCCACCTTGGCAACGCCCACCTGGCTGGA
>SKXG01000359.1 GCA_007128525.1 Pseudomonadales bacterium
CAATCTTGAAGAACCAGCCATCACCATAGGGGTCCTGGTTGACGGTTTCCGGGGCGTCTTCGAGCAGCGTATTGACCGCCACAACCGTGCCCGTGATCGGCGCATAAATGTCCGATGCCGCTTTGACGGACTCCACCACACCGGCTTCGGCGCCGGCTTCAATGTCGGTATCCAGTTCCGGCAGTTCTACGAACACCACATCACCCAGCGAGCTCTGGGCATGATCGCTGATCCCGACAGTAACCAGGCCGTCTTCGTCGAGCCGTGCCCACTCATGGGTTTCGGCAAATTTCAGTTCGCTTGGAATATCACTCATGCATGCCACTCCTCAATTGAACGCCGCCGTTATTTGAACGCCGCCTGCCCATGCCGCACGAATGGCGGGCGCACGATCCGGGCGGGCTGCGCCTTGCCCCGGATCTCCACCTGACAGGCACCTTTGGCCGAACGCGGCACGCGCGCCAGCGCAATACTAAAACCCAGCGTGGGCGAGAACAGGCCGCTGGTAATGATACCGTCACCGACCTCGGTCAGAACCCTCTGGCCGTGCCGCATGACGCCACGCGTCTCCAGCACCAGGCCAACCATCTTCAATTCGGTACCGGCCTGTCGCTCAGCTTCCAGTGCCGCACGGCCGATAAAGTCGCGATCTGCGGGCTCCCAGGCGATGGTCCAGCCGAGCCGCGAGGCCAGCGGGCTGGTCTCATCGTCCATGTCCTGACCGTACAGGTTCAGGCCAGCCTCCAGGCGCAACGTATCGCGCGCGCCCAGACCACAGGGCTGCACACCCGCCTGCAGCAGGCTTTGCCAGAGCTGATCGGCATCCGCCGCTGGGACCATGATCTCAATACCGTCCTCACCGGTATAGCCGGTGCGGGAAATCATCACGGGCCCTGCTTCCAGCGCCTTAAACGGCTTCAGCGCTTCAAGCGCTGCGGCATCGGCGCCCGGCGCATTGGTCAGGCGTCCGTACAGGCCAACGGCCTCAGGGCCCTGCACGGCAAGCATGGCCAGGTCGGCCCGGTGCACCAGCGTCACGCTGAAGTTCTGCGACTGCCGCTGCAGCCATTGCATGACCTTGTCTCGGGTCGACGAGTTCACCACCAGGCGATAGTTGGTTGGGCGCCGGTACACGATCAGATCATCGACGATACCGCCGTGCTCGTTGAGCATGGGCGTATACAGCGCATCACCGTCTGCGGCCAGCTGCGCGACATCGTTGGCCAGCAGATAGCGCAAAAAGGCCAGCGCGTCCTGGCCTGAAACATCAACGATGGTCATGTGCGAAACATCGAAGACGCCGGCGTGGCGCCGCACCTGATGGTGCTCTTCCAGCTGGGAGCCGTAGTGCAGCGGCATGTCCCAACCGCCAAAGTCGACCAGTTTGGCGCCGGCTGCCAGATGAGCGTCATACAGCGGTGTGTGGTGTCCCATGGATCATCCAGTCAGGCTGTGGAAACGCGTGCGGGACCGGCCCGTCACACAGAACACACCCGGCCATCGCGGCCGAGTGCCGAGAGGCGCGCATTTTAGACCTAACTCAGGTCCGATGTCCTGTCTGAGACCGGATTCCAAGCACCCCGGCTACCGGCCCCAGGCCGAGCGCCTCCCGAATCAGGCTGCGCTTGACCGGTGGCAGCCGTCCCAGGCCCCGAACACCGGCATTGCGCAGCCATTGTAGCGCCGGAGCCCGTTGCGCATAGCCCACCCGAAAGGCGTCCATGGCGCGGAGCAGCAGTCGGCTGCGCAGGCGTCGGCGCCGCGCATAGCCCCGCCACAAGGCCGGTTCCGCCAACTCAGACCGGGGTACCCCGTGCAGCAGGCTGACCATGGCCTGGACGTCCTCGAATCCGAGGTTCACGCCCTGGCCGGCCAGCGGATGCAGGACATGCGCCGCATCGCCCAGCAGCACCACACCCGGTAAGGGCGCAAAATCCGTGGCCAGCTGCTGACGCAGCGGAAACACGGCACGCTGATCCACAGCCAGAATCTGGCCGAGGCAGCCTTCGCTGGCTTCGGTCAACGCCGCACAGAAGTCCCCATCGGACATAGCGAGCCGACGCGTGGCCTGCTCGGCGCTCTGCGACCAGACGATGGACACCAGATGACGGCCCTGTGCCTCAGGCAGCGGCAGCAGCGCCAACGGGCCGTCATACAGAAAGCGCTGGCGGGCACAGCCACCGTGCGGCAGTTCGGTCTGCACCACCGTGGCCAGCGCCTGTTGACCCGTATCGAAGACCTGAACATCCAGATCCAGCAGGCGCCGGACGGCCGAGGCGGCGCCGTCGGCGGCCAGCAGCAGCCGGGCCTGTATCCGGTCGTCGCCGACCTGCAGGTGCCAGCCATCAACCCCGGACTCAAGCGCTGTCAGGCTGCCCGCCTGCAGGGTCACTGCCGGATTGTCCTCGCAGGCGACCCACAGCTGGTACGCGGCCGGACTGACCTCGGTGATCCATCCCAAGGCTTCAACGCGGGCGTCTGCAGCGTCGAACTGCAGCACTGCGGTGCCTGTGTCCTCCCAGACCTGCATGGACTGGTAGGGGCAAACCCGCAGTCCAGGCCAGATATCGACCGTTTCGAGCAATGTCCGTGAGGCCGGGTTCAACGCCACTGTACGGGCATCGGCGCCAAGCCGACCAGGGTGCTGCTCGGGTGCCTGACGCTCGATCAGCACGACCGACCGACCCTGCCTGGCCAGGGCCAGGGCAGCGGTGGCCCCGACCAGTCCGGCCCCGACTATGGCGACATCTGTCTGCATGTTCTGTCTCACTCTAGCGGCCTCTGACGGCCATCCGATTGCCCCAAGCAGCATAACGCAGCACATGACCGTGCGCCCCGGACACGGCACGCCGATGGCCCCGATCAGGACATCAGCGCTTCAATGTCGTCGATCGCTCGCGGTGCATCATCCGTCAGCAACTCTGCGCCCTGCCGCGTCACCAGCACCTCGTCTTCGATGCGTACCGCCAGCCCGCGCCAGGACGCCGGCACATCAGCGCTTGGTGGCAAATACAGCCCCGGCTCGACCGTCAGCACCATCTGCGGCTCCAGTATCCGGGCCGCTTCACCGAGCTGATAGTCACCGACGTCATGCACGTCCAGACCGAGCCAATGCGCGCTGCGCGGTGCACAGTAGGCCTGAAAGCTGCCCGTTTCCAGGGCCTCTGCCGGAGACGTCGGAAGCAGGCCAAGCTGACACAAGCCGTCGACGAGGACGGTTCGCGCGGCCACCTGCGGGCACTGAATGGTCGCTCCGGGCCGCACCGCCGCCACCGCTGCCGTGTGGGCGGCAAGGACCAGACTGTACAGCTCCCGCTGGCGGCCATTGAAGCGGCCGTTGGCAGGAAAGGTTCGCGTGATGTCGGAGGCGTAGTACTGATATTCACAACCGGCGTCGACCAGCACCAGGTCGCCATCGCGAAGGGCGGCAGCCTGGCTGGTGTAGTGCCAGGTGCAGGCGTTGACACCACTGGCAACGATGCTCGGGAAAGCCGGGAAGCGCGCCCCCTGACACATAAAGCTGTACAACAGCTCGGCCTCGAGCCGGGCTTCGGTGACACCGGGCCTGGCGTATTGCATCAGGTGCCGGTGGGCGGCCGCGCTGATCCGGGCCGCCTGACGCAGCAAGCGCAACTCCGCTGCCGACTTGAAAAGGCGCAGCTCATGCAGTTGCGGACCCAGAGGGACGGTGTCCGCCCGCCCACACAGGCGCGACTCGATCAGGTGCTGGTCGAAAGCCGGGTTCTGGCCCAGCTCAACATGAACCTGGCTCACCGGTTCCAGCAGGCCGGGCAGAATGTCGTCCAGATCATTGATCGGGAAGGCATCGTCCACGCCCAGTTCCGCCACGGCGCGCTCCGGGCCCAGTGCGCCACCATGCCAGCGCGGATCCTCGGCATCGATGTCGGCACAGAACAGGATGGTGCGACTACTGTCCCGGCCCGGCAGCAGGACCAGCAGCGCGTCGGGCTCGGTAAATCCGGTCAGGTAATAGAAATCACTGCTCTGCCGATAGGGCCAGGCTGCGTCCCGGTTGCGCCATTGGCGCGGCGCAGCCGGTACCAGCGCAGCCGCATCGGCCGGCAGCATCTGCAACAGCCGGTCACGACGCTGCCTGAATTCAGCCGACGCAATCAATCCGGCGCCTCCGGCTGTTCCTGGGCTTGCGGCGTCACCGACCAGCGCAGGCTCATTACCGCCACGCGGACATACTCCAGCACTTCCATGTAGTCGGCTTCCGCCGCTTCCAGATCAGCGCCATCAAGCCCTGAGTCTTGCTCCGCTGGCGGCCGCACTTCAGCAATCTTGATCAGATCGGTCAGCACTTCACCGGCCTCCGGCGACAGCGGGCGCTCGCCCGCAACGGCACCGTAGCCAGCCAGGAAGTCATTGCACCACTGCGCCAGATCGCCAAGGCGCTGCTGCAGTCGCGCATCATCCTCAGGCAATAGCGGGGCAAACGACAGGTCTTCACTGGCCAGGATGGCCTCGGTGCCGGCAATGAACTCCAGCAACGGCAGCACTGCCGGATCGACTGCGTCCAGCGCGCCGTCCTGGCCGAGTTCCCGCAGCGCAGCATGCAGCATGGTGGCAGCGGGGCTCTCGTCAGCCAACAGGTCTGCCAGGGTGCGCAAGCGCTGCTGTGGCGCTTCCTCCGGCGCACCGCAGGCCAGGCCGCAAACCAGACCATGCAGTTCGACCTCATCGACGCCATCCGGCAGATTCAGCGCCAGTCCGGTGATATCGTTCGACATGTGACCTCAATCCAGCTTTTGGCCGCAGTATACGCCCTCAAATCGCGACAGCGGGCCCACCAGGGGCGACAGCGCGTTGACCACGCCGGTCGGCGGGCTCTATATTCCCCGGCTACCTGATGCTGTGGAACGCTCATGCCTGCCGACCTCGATGCGCTGGAGCGCAAGATCGACGAGTTGATCAAGCTCTGTGAGCTGCTCTCGCGGGAAAACCGGGCACTGCGTTCCCAGCAGGCCGCCTGGACGACCGAGCGTGCCCGGCTGATAGAGAAAAACGAGCTGGCCAAGTCCAAAGTCGAGTCGATGATTACCCGGCTCAAATCCCTGGAGCAGGATTCGTGACCGAGAAGAGCAATACCGTAACCGTGTACATCCTCGACAAGGAGTACAAAGTCGCCTGTCCGGTCGACCAGACCGATGAATTGCGTGCCTCGGCCAGGATGCTCGATCAGCAGATGCGCACGATCCGCGACGGCGGCAAAGTGCTGGGCTCGGACCGTATGGCCGTCATGGCCGCGCTGAACCTTGCCCACGAGCTGTTGCAGCTCAGACAGGCCCACGAAGCGACTGAGCAGCAGCTCGAACGCCAGGTCGGACACCTCAATGACCGGCTGGATCAGGTGCTGGCCGACCAAAAGCAGATGTCGCTGTGATCCGGCCTCAGTTATACTGGGACTGATCTCCTGGGGTGTTCGCCAGTTGGTGCAGTCCTTGAGCCGTTAGAGAAACCTAAGGAGGATCTGGCGTTAACGCCTGTGTGCCAGCCCGCAGCGAGCGGGAAGCCTGGGGCGTGACCTGGAACCTCCGCCTTGAACCGTAACGGTTCAGGGCAGACCGAACAG
>SKXG01000378.1 GCA_007128525.1 Pseudomonadales bacterium
CATGGACTGGAGCCCAAACCAGAAGGTGGCCGAATGACGCTTAGCAGCCATAGGGACGACGGGTACCTGACTGTGGCGGTGCGGGACACAGGCGTCGGAATTGCCTTGACGCCAGGGCAGGGCGTTGGACTCAGCAATGTGCGTGAGCGCCTTGCGGCCCTGTATGGTGGTCAGGCATCGTTGACGCTGACCGGTGAACCTGATGGGGGCGCCTGTGCACAGGTACGGATACCATGGTCAGTGCACTGATTGCCGATGACGAAGCCAATCTGGCGCGTGATCTGAGTCGCCGTCTGGCGACGCAGTGGCCAGAGCTGAAACTGTTGCCGCCGGCAGAGAACGGGTTGCGGGCACTGGAAGTTCTGCATCGTGAGAGGCCTGAGATTGCCTTTCTGGATATCCGTATGCCTGGGCTCAGTGGCATTGAAGTGGCACGGCAGATACGACATCCCTGCCTGGTGGTTTTTGTCACTGCATACGATGAGTATGCGCTGGCGGCGTTTGATGCCGAGGCCGTGGACTACCTGCTCAAGCCTGTCGATGACGAGCGGCTCAACGAGGCGGTCCGGCGCCTGCAGCGACACCTGAGAGCGGACGTGACCCAGGAACCGGATCAGGCGCTGCTGCTTCGGCTCAAACAGCTGCTCGATCAGGTGCCGGGGCAGCAGGACCCAACGTTACAGTGGATTCGCGCGTCCTCCGGTGAACAGATTCATCTGATAGCGGTTGATGATGTGTTGTACTTTCAGGCTCGCGACAAATATACGAGTGTGTTGACGCGAGATGCAGAGTACCTGATCCGGAGTTCAATCCGGGCGCTGGCCGCGCAGCTGGATGCCCATCGTTTCTGGCAGGTGCACCGTGCCACGCTGGTCAACGTATCCTGCATTGATGCTGTTGAGCGAGACTTCAAAGGACAACTTTTGTTGCGGCTGCACGGCAGAGAGGAGCTGCTGTCTGTCAGCCGACGCTATGCTTCTCAGTTTGATCGGATGTGACTGCTTGCCGGCAGTTGCGGTAGTCTGCGCGCTTTCCCTGTCGGACCAGGAGCCTGAATGTCCTTAGTCGTCGTGCTTTTGCTGGGGGTGGTCCAGGGACTCTTTATGTTCCTGCCGGTGAGTTCAACGGCCCATCTGGTTTTGACTCAGCACTTCCTGATCGCCCGCGGGCACGAGATGCCGGCGCCTGACAGCGCCGAGATGATCCTGTTCGACCTAGTACTGCACGTGGGCACGCTGGTGTCGATTGTGCTGATCTTCCGTCACTCGCTGTTTCGTTTCGTCCATGATCTGCTGCGGGCCAGCTGGGCCTTTGTGCAGCGACCGCTCTGGGGTGTCGTGCCAGTACCGCTGCGCCTGTTGCTGCTCGGCCTGCTGTCGGTGTTTGTCACTGGTGTAATGGGGCTGACCCTGAAGTCCTTGTTCGAGCAGGTCTTCGGGACACCGGCGATTGTGGCGCTGACGCTGACAGTCACCGGTGTGCTGCTGTGGTGGACCGACAAGCTGTCACCGCGCTGGTTGGGCCTGAAACGGATCGGCGTGCGCCACGCGCTGATCATTGGCGCCGCGCAGGGCCTGTCCCTGATGCCAGGTCTGAGCCGCAGCGGCATCACCATCGTGGCGGCGCTGCTCTGTGGCATGAAGCGGCGCTGGGCCGCGGAATACAGCTTCTTCATCGCGATCCCCACTATCCTTGCGGCAACCCTGGTCCAGGGTGTGGAGGTGCTGCTGGACACGACGCCGGAGATGCTGGGCTGGGAAGTGTATCTGTTGGGTTTTGTTACCTCGGCGATCGTCGGGACCGGTGCGCTTTGGCTGGTGCTGAAGCTGCTATACGCGGCGCGCCTGCGGATATTCTCATTCTACCTTTGGGCGATGGCGCTGCTTGTGATCTTCGGGCTGCTGCCTATGGTCAGCCCGCACTGACCGGGAGTCTGGGATGTTAGGCCTGACAGACGGGTTGTGGGTGGTTCTGGGCAGTGCCGCAGGCGGCGTCAGCCGCTACTGGATTGGGCAGTGGGTGACGCGGTGCCTGGGTGGTGAGTTTCCCTGGGGAACGCTCGTCGTCAATGTCAGTGGGGCCTGGTTAGCTGGTCTGTTCTGGTCTGTCGTCGGGACTCCCTGGCTGGCGCTGACCATTCTGGGCTTCTGCGGCAGCTATACGACGGTGGCATCCTTCAGTCTGCAATCCTTGCAGTTGTGGCAGCGTGGTCATCTGGTTCGGGCGGCCATGAATGTGGCGGGATCCGTATTGCTGTGCCTGCTGGCGGTCTGGTCCGGTATCTGGACTGGCGGCGTGCTCGGGGGCTGACATGAAACAACCTTCCGGTATCCGGCAGACGCCAGGCCGTATCAGCCTGTTGATTGCTGCCGGTAGTGCCCTGGGTGGCCTGGCGCGGGTATTGACCGGCGAGCTGGTCGCTCTGCAGGGCCTGCCCGATGAGCTGGCGACCTTGCTGGTAAACCTGATCGGCTCGTTCGCTGTGGGTTGGATCTATGCGAATTCGCAAGCGGGTGGTCGGCTGAGCCATCTGGACCCGGCCTGGTTGCAGTTTTTGATGCCTGGCGTTTGCGCCGGCTTTACCACCTTTTCCATATTCAGCCTTGAAACCCTGCTGCTGGTTCAGGCCGGAATGTTAACCGCTGCCGCACTGAACCTGGGCCTGACGCTGCCACTGTGCCTGCTGGCAGTCTGGATTGGTGATCGTATGGGCCGTCCCGAACCGCACTAGCGGCCGTTGTTCAGAGGTACTCTAGTGCCTGGTCGGGGGCACAACCAGAACGTCGCAGCTCAGATCGCGCACTGCTGCCTCAGCGAGACTGCCCAGCATCATATGCTGCAAGCCGCTTTGGCCGCGCGTGCCCATGACGACCAGGTCGGGCGTCTCACCATTGACCAGTTCCTGCAGGCCGGAGAATATCCGGGCAGGCACAGCCAACAGGCGATGTGGCAGGTCATCCAGCGCGTGTGCTTTCAAAAAGTCCTGCATTTCTGACAGAACCGCCGCCTTTCGCGCCTCGACGCGTTGTTGTGCAGCGGTGTCGGCTGGTCCGAGCGATAGCGTGATGCCTTCGCTAATCGGGTCGAAGATATGAGCGACGATGAGATCGGACTGGCCGGTCAGCCGCAGGCTGGCGGCACACTGCATTGCCTGAGCCGAACAGTCTGATAGATCCGTTGCCGCCATGACTTTGTCATAGGCCCGTTCAGGCGGGAGTTGCGCGCGCAGCACCGGGCGTGAACCCAAACGCATGACTCGCTCGCCTGTGGTGCCGACGAAGATTCTGTCGAGCAGACTGTGCCTGTGAGCGCCCACGACGATCAGATCGGCAGCCACTTCGTTGGCCAAATCCAGGATACGACTGAACGGACTGCCATTTAGGATGTGGAGTCTTGGTTCCACAGAGGACTGCGCTACCAACGCTGCTACATGATCCTCGAACAGCGCCGTCGTTTGCTCGATCAGCGATTGCGGCAGCAGTGCGCCCTGATCACTGTCTATGACGTGTACGATGTGCAGGGCACCCCGCAAACTGTCGGCCAATTGCGCAGCACGCCCGATGGCGCGGTCACTGCGAGCGGAGAGATCTGTGGTCGCGAGTATGGCCGGCATGGTGAACCTTGCCCTGTGATTGATTGTGGTCAAGGAACCCTAGGGTGTTACCCAGGTTGATCGCAATACGTGGATTTCCCTGGCAACGCTGCGACGAGATCGCGAAACGTCAATTGGCAGGTCTGTTAGGACTGGGTGAGGCTTTGATGTTCAAACTTGGCTGGCCTCCCGCTAATATCTCTCTCTGCTCAGCCTGAAGCCAGACAGGGAGACGCGTGAAAGCGCGTATGGCAATTTGGGCCGCTACTTGTGACCTTCGTGCCAGGTAAGGCGCATCAATAAGAATCAGGATCGACTATGGCCACATTGGAAGAGCAGCTGTTCAGGCTGGCGCGTGCTTCAACCCTGTTGCACGCTGCTCAGACCCTGGATGAACTGCTGGATGTGGCGGTTACCCAGATCCGAATCATTCTGGGAACCCAGCAGGCGATGGTCAGCCTGACCGACGCAGTGGGCATTGACGGTCCCAGGCTGGTACTGGCGTTGTCAGAGCCGGTAGAGCCCTGGTTTGAGGCCTATCGCTTGCTGGATCAGTCTCCGCTGTTGGATCAGGTGCGTCTGGCTCGAGGGCCACTGCGGATCAGTGCGCCGGCACTGGCCCGACATGCGATCTGGGCGCAGCAAACACCTCCGGAACTGCTGCGGTTGAAGGGTCGCCTGGACGGGTTGCTGGTTGTTCCAGTCGTTGGTGCAGATGACAGCAGCCTGGGCCTGCTGATGGCTGCTTCCCGCATTGATGGTGACTTTCTCGAATCCGACCAGTCGATCCTGGTGCAATGGGCGCAGTCTGTGTCGGTGGCGCTGCAGAACCTCAAAGAACGCTTGACGTTGAAGCGCACAGAGACGGTGCTCAAGGCGCCATTTGAGCATGCGCAGGTCGGTATCTGGGTGCTGGATGATCACGGCACCCTTGTGCGGGTCAATCCGGCGTTTAGTGACATGCTCGGCGCCGCAGAGTCAGACCTGATCAATACGCCGTTCACCGAATGGGTGATGGCAGACGACCGGCCAGCCTTTGACGTTTTGAGAGAGGCTTTGCTGACGGGTGACCAGAACTCGCGCGCGTTCACGCAGCGTATTCGTCGCACCGATGGTGACGTGGTTTGGGCCAGAGTCAGTCTGTCTGCCGTAAAAACAGATGATGGCGTCGTCAGCCGTTTGATTGGAGTCAGCGAGGATGTGACGGCGCAGATTCAGGTGGAAGATGCGTTGCGGCAAGCGCAGCAGCAAACCGAAGAGATTCTGAACAGCATTTCCGACGCTTTCTTCAATCTTGACGATGACTGGTGCTTTACCTACATCAATGATGCGGCCGAACGACTGTTGCAGCGTGATCGTGCGTCGCTGATTGGTCGCAATGTCTGGGTTGAGTTTCCGGATGCCAGAGGCGGACCGTTCCAGCTGAACTATGAACAGGCGCGGCGTAGCGGCGAGACGGCTACCTTTCAAGCGCACTACGCTGCTTTGGACACCTGGTTTGAAGTACGTGCCTATCCGCATGACGGCGGCCTTTCGGTGTACTTTCAGGACGTAACCGCAAAGGTCAAGGCCGATGAGACGGCTCAGGCACAGCGCGTCGAAGTTGAAGCTGCTTTGAGCAAGTACCGCCGCATTGTCGAGACATCCCTGGATGTCATTGCCATCGTCGATGCGGATGGTCGGTTTATTGAGGTCAGTGACCGCGCCCGTGATGTCTGGGGTTATGAACCTCGTGATCTGGTTGGTCAGCCCTATATTGAACTGGTGCATCCGGATGACCGGGAGGTCACGCTCATTGAAGCTGAAGAGATAGTAGCTGGCCGAGGATCGAAAAACTTCAGTAATCGCTATGTGCGCCAGGACGGGTCCACCGCCCACATGCTCTGGTCTTCGAGTTGGTCCGAAGCAGAACAATGCTTCTACGTGCTGACACGGGACATCAGTGATCTGGTGTCCATCGAACAACGTCTGCTGCAATCACAACGCCTGGA
>SKXG01000235.1 GCA_007128525.1 Pseudomonadales bacterium
AGGCCGACAAGGCAGTACTGTCAGCCTGGCCCGAGCCGCTGGCTGCCAATGGTGATCCGGCGGTTGGTGGTGGGCCGAAGGCGCTGATGGACGCCGCCGAACAGGCAGCGCGCAGTCTGCCGCATCGGGCAGACTTCCAGGGCTGGCAGTCCGTCGCCGGACGGGGCGAGTATCGGCTGAGCATGGGCGCGTTGAAGCAGCTGGCCGAACAGGTGGGCATGGCGCCTGGCAACAAGGCCATCACTCCGGCGCTGGAACAGGGATCCAGCGCGTTCTATCGTGGTTTCCTGCGGGGCCTGTTCGATGCGGACGGCAGCGTGCAGGGGACTCAGGCCAAGGGTGTCAGTGTTCGCCTCGCGCAATCGGACTTGCCGCGCTTGCAGGCGGTGCAGCGTATGTTGCTGCGCTTGGGTATTGTGGCGAAGCTCTACCAGGGCCGACGGCCGGCTGGCTCAGCCATGCTGCCTGACGGTCGTGGTGGTCAAAAGAGCTATGCCATCAAGGCGCAACATGAGCTCGTCATCAGCGGCGAGAATCTAAAGCAGTTCGAAGCCGAAGTGGGTTTTGCAGACAGCGCCAAGGCAGAACGGCTCAGCACACTGCTGGCGGGATATCAGCGGCAACTGAACCGGGAGCGCTTTGTGGCGCGCGTCGCGTCTGTTACGCCCGACGGTGTCGAGGATGTCTATGACGTACAGGTACCCGGCATCAACAGCTTTGATGCCAATGGCTTGCACGCGCACAACTGCGGCGAACAGCCGCTGCCACCGTACGGTGCCTGCCTGCTCGGCTCGATCAACCTGACCAAGTTCGTCCGTGACCCGTTTACTGCCAAGGCACGCTTCGACTGGGACGAGTATCGGGAAGTGGTGTCGATTTTTACCCGCATGCTCGACAACGTGGTGGAAGTCAATGGTCTGCCGCTGCCGGAACAGCAGCGCGAGATCATGCGCAAGC
The DNA here is from genome assembly GCA_007128525.1 of Pseudomonadales bacterium. Classification (GTDB taxonomy): domain Bacteria; phylum Pseudomonadota; class Gammaproteobacteria; order Pseudomonadales; family Azotimanducaceae; genus SKXG01. The sequence goes on from SKXG01000235.1 coordinate 958, forward strand.
GTCGGCATGGGATGGGTTTCCTCGGCCTGGGCTCAACCGTGACCATGCTCGGCATGCGCTACGGAGATGAATCCTCGGTCGATTTCACGGAGCAGGTCTCGAAGGAGATGGCGCTGGAAGGCTGGCGCACCGGTCTCAAGCTTGCCCAGGAGAAGGGCCCGGCCCCAATCATGGAAGAAGAATTCCTGGTGACCACAGACATGCTGGCCAAGCGGCCGGAAATGCTGGGCGATGGCTATCAGCCGGGTGACAAGATCAAGGGTCGCATTCTGCTTGCGAAATACAGCCGCTACATGCAGCGCGTTGCGCAGGCGGAGCCGGAGCTGGTGCAGAATATCGCTGAGCAGGGCGCGCGCTTCACGCACCATTCGTCAATTGCGCCGACCGGCACCATCTCGCTATCGTTAGCCAACAACGCCAGCAATGGTATCGAGCCAAGCTTTGCGCATCACTACTTCCGCAATGTAATCCGGGAAGGCAAGAAATCGAAAGAGAAAGTCGATGTGTTCTCGTTTGAGTTGCTGGCCTATCGGACCTTTATCGATGCCCAGGCCTTGCCGGATGCCGGTGATGGTGAGCATGATTTGCCGGAATATTTCATCACTGCTGATGATGTAACGCCGAAGCAGCATGTCGACATTCAGGCGGCAGCGCAGAAGTGGATTGACTCATCGATCTCGAAGACGGCCAACGTGCCATCGGACTATCCCTATGAAGAGTTCAAGGACATCTACCGCTATGCCCACCAGCAGGGCCTGAAAGGCTGCACAACCTTCCGCTTCAATCCGGAAGCTTTCCAGGGTGTGCTGGTCAAAGAGAGAGACCTGGAGAACACCACGTACCGGTTCCAGCTTGAGGACGGTAGCGTGATTGAGGCGAGGGGCGGTGATGAGATCGAATATGACGGCGAGCTGCACACCGCAGCCAACCTGTTCGATGCACTCAAAGAAGGCTACTACGGCAAGTTCTGACTACGGAGACAGACAGATGACGATCAAGATAGACAACAAGATTGTCGGCTACGAAGTGGTCAAGCCGGTAGCCGAACCTGAGAAGACCAAGCAGAAGGCGGACATCGTGCACATGCACGAGTCCGTCAAACGCCCGGAAGAACTCGAAGGCAGCACCTACAAGATCAAGACGCCGCTCTCTGAGCATGCGCTCTATGTCACGATCAACGATATCGTGTTGAATCCGGGCACCGATCATGAGCTGCGACGCCCGTTCGAGATCTTTATTAACTCCAAGAATATGGACCACTTTCAGTGGATCGTGGCGCTCACACGGATTGTCTCGGCGGTCTTCCGCAAGGGTGGTGACTGCACATTCCTGGTCGAAGAGCTGCACAGTGTCTTCGACCCCAGAGGCGGGTACTTCAAGAAGGGTGGCCGGTTCATGCCATCGCTGGTGTCGGAGATCGGGGATGTCATCGAGACCCACCTGCGCAAGATCGGGTTGCTGGAAGACGACGGCCCCGATGAGCATCAGCAGGCTTTTATCGAGCAGAAGAAGGCCGAAGTGATGAATCTCAAGCCGTCTGGTGCGGAAGCAGCTGCCGCCGAGCCGGCTTCGGATTTTCCGGCCAATGCACAACTGTGCGGCAAGTGCAGCACCAAGGCCGTCATCATGATGGACGGTTGTATGACCTGTCTGAACTGCGGCGACTCCAAGTGCGGGTGATAGTGCGGACGAAGGCGTGGATTATTCTGTCCGGCAGATGGTGACCACCGCCTGCCGGACGTTCCGGCCGAACTGAGACATTACCGGCTTTTGCCACGCCCTTTTCCTTGAATTTAAGCTGTACATCTGACCGAATCTCGTCATATATTCTCAGGGCCGGCTTTATTTGGCTCGGGTTCCTGCCTTACCGATGTCCTGCCAGATCGGTTGCGTGTCTGAAGATGCGCGACAATTCAGAACGCAAAACCAATAACGACCGCAGGGGAGAACTCTCATGGTTACAGGTGTACATGGCCGCAAGGCCGTGTCGCTCCGTCATGTGGTTCTGGGATGTGCAGTTGGGGCGCTGATGTTGTCAGCGTCACCATTCGTTCTGGCGCAAGAGGATGATGGTGCGATTGATGAAGTCATAGTTACAGGGACATTTATTCGGCGCAAAGACAGCTTTGATACAGCAACGCCGATTGATGTCATTGATGCTCTGGATATCGCTGAGCGCGGTACGCCGAACATCGGTGAAATTATCCGGAACACAACATTCAACTACGGGGTGGCTTCGGTCACCAACATCCTTGGCGCCACGGGCCAGGGCGGTAACTCACCCACCGCAAACTTGCGTGGCCTCGGTTCAGAGGCAACATTGATCCTGATGGATGGGCGGCGGAGCACATCGAACAATCTGTCTGTAATGTATCCACAAATTGCCGTTCAGCGCATCGAGACGCTGACGGATGGCGGCGCGGCCATTTATGGCACTGACGCGGTCGGTGGCGTGGTCAATCTGATTCCGCGGCGCACTTTCGAGGGCCTTGAGGTCCGCGCATCCCGCAACGCAGTCACCGATGGAAACTGGGCCGAAGACACTTGGAGCCTGATCGGCGGCGCACAAAGTGGCGGCACCAGTCTGGTCGGCGCGTTCGAGTACCGAACCAGAGACGAAATGCAGTTCATGGACCGGCCGGAGTACGCGCTTGGCAGTGCGTCGTTCTCGTCCACCTCCCACCCGGGTAGCTTTACGGTGCCAGTTCGCGGGGCTGATGGGCAGGTTGTCACGAGCATGACCCAGGCCGACCCGGGCTGTGGTCTGAACAATCCAGCAGATGCATCCAAGCGCCAGGTTGGCGGGTTTCGGCAGGGTCAACTGGTCTTCGGTGCCTGCCGGATGGAGTTCGGTGCCAACTTCAACTACATCGCGCCGTCAGAGAGCTGGATCGGCTCGTTCTTCTTTAACCATGAATTCTCAGACTATATGAGCTTCTCAGCTGAAACGGTCTTTGCGCGTCAGAACACATCTGACCGGGGGTCGCCACAGAATCCAGGCGGCAGAGTAACGGAATTGCCGACAGTGCCTGGAGAGAATCCGGGGAACCCGTTCCGGGCCCGAGTCGGCACCAGTGGTTCGACCTGGGTGTATGCAGAACCATTAAGGACGCAAGGTGGCGCGATCGCTGTGGACCAGTGGGGCCGGCCGATACCATTGCGTGATCCGGCAGATAACACGGTGGTGCTGGCGACCAATCCCTTTGCATCCATCGATGATGACCCGGACGGCGGCATAGCCTTCAACGAAGATGTCCGGCCTACCTCGGCAGGGTGGCGGCCATTGGGGTATCCGTTCAACAATGCCTCGCGCAACAACTCCGATGGCACCGGTCTCGGTGACGCCGAATTCAAGTCGAACAAGTTCCGCTGGGTGGGGCAGCTGGACTATCAGGTGCCTGACACGTCCTGGCTTGGCTGGTTCAGCTTTACCTTTGACCAGGTTCAGGTGGAGACACACAACCGGCGTGAGAGCCTGCAGGCCATGTCGGCAGGTCTGACCGGAAACCTGCAGGTGCCCAACCTCGATGTCGGCGGTTCCCGGACGACCTGGTACAACCCCTTCTCGACCCAGAACTTTGTCTGCGAAGATCGTGATTGTTCAGGTGGTGTGGTACAGACGGACCCGAATGCGTCGAATCCGGTCGAAGTGCTGGACCAGATATTCCTGGGCGAAATCGATGTGGCGCGAACCTCGTTCAGCATCGTTGATTGGGTCAATACCGGACAACTCTTTGAGCTGCCGGGCGGTGTCGTGTCTGCTGCCATTGGCGGTCAATGGCGCGGTATCCACTTTGAGGATGATCGTGGTCCGATCACGGTTGGGCGTGACTCCTTTATCGGTGTCGGCTTACAGGACCAGAGCTATCGCCGCAACGTTCACGCTTTGTTTGGTGAGTTGAACATCCCGCTGTTCGATACGGATCTGCTCGGTAACGCTGAGCTCAATGCCGCGATCCGCTCTGAATGGGTCAGTGACGATGCCGAAGCCGATCTCGATTCCACCACATACAAGCTATCTGCGAGATGGATGCCGGTTGACCAACTGGCACTGCGCGCGTCCTGGGGCACGGCTTTCCGCACGCCGACACTGGCCAATCTGTTTGCACCCTTCAGTGTTGGCCTGTCGAATGCAACAGATCCTTTTAACGGTCAGGCTGCGTTCTTCGGTCGAGGCCTGGGTGGTACCACCAGCCTGGAAGCGGAAGAGGCCGATGTTTACAACATAGGCTTTACCGTGTCGCTCTTGCAGGACGACCTCACCCTGCGTTTCGACTGGAAGTATTTCGACTTCGACAACCGCATCGTGCGCCTGCTGCCAACTGATGTACTGATTGCGGACTTCCAGCGCTATGTCGCGGCTGGCTTCCCGCTCGATGGTGACGGCCTGGCAACTGACGCAGGCATTGCGAGTTGGATAGCTAGCGGCCTGGCTGATCCGCAGATTGTCCGCGATCCGACCAGTCAGGAGCTGGTTCGGGTGGACACGCCGCTGATCAACGCGTCGTCGATCGAGTGGAAGGGCTTTGACGTG
>SKXG01000308.1 GCA_007128525.1 Pseudomonadales bacterium
CCACCTTTTTCATGCTGACCGGTTTCCACGGCTTCCACGTTCTGCTCGGCGGCACCATGTTGGCGGTGCAGTTGATTCGCGTCTTCAAAGGCCATTTCCAGAGTCATGAAGACTCCTTCGGCTTTGAGGCTTCAGCCTGGTACTGGCACTTTGTAGACGTGGTCTGGGTGTGCCTGTTCATTTTCGTCTACGTCTTCTGACGCACCCGGCCGATCTTGCCGGCCGGGCTCGATTACAGATAAGCGCGCAGACAGCACATGGATGGGCGGTTGCGGCATGGAGCCACAACCGCCTTTTGTTGTCTTAAGCGAAGTATTTGTGGATTCGTGGTCAGTGCTGATGCCAGGGCGCCGACAGGTCGAGATGACCGGTGTACAGGCCAGCGAAAATCGTTATCAGCAAAGCTGCCGTCAGTGACACCCGTATGCCGAGCGCATACATCAGGCGTTTGGACTCCGGTACGCTGGTGTCCTTGAACAGGAAACTCAGGCCGCTGAACAGGCTCAGCAGCACCCCGGCAAGCAGAATCAGGATCAGAATTTTCAGCAAGGTGCTGCCCCATTAACGGTGTGGTTTGAGAGGGAGCACTTTAACTGAAACGAGGTGACGCATTAACCCGTCAGCTGAATCACAAGGCCCCAGACCGGCCAGGCGCCCATTCAGGCCTGGCTGGCGCATGACCATCTTTGCGTTGGCCTTCCTGCCTTTGCTCATCGGTCTGGGCATCTGGCAGCTGCAGCGTGCCGCAGAGAAACGGGCCTGGGAGACCGCCTGGTTGAACAGCATGGGCGACCTGCCCGTAACTGAAGGCCAATGGCTGGCTGGAGATGGCCCGGTAGCCTTTCAGCGTCTGCGTCTGCGCGGTGCCTTTGATGACCGTCAGCACTTTCTGCTCGACAACCGAACGCGGCAGGGACAACCCGGGTATCTGGTTCTGTCACCGTTCGTGTCGGAAGCGGGCAGACTCTATCTGGTCAATCGAGGCTGGATTGCCGCGCCGCGTGCCCGCGCTGATCTGCCCGAGGTGCCGACCCCCGACGGCGAGCTGACAGTGATCGGGACCTTTTGGCCGGACACCGGCATGTTGCCACTGATGGGCGAGGACACCTGGTCGGGTCACTGGCCGCGCCGCATACAGCGGGCCGATTACGACCGGATGCTGGCCGCGCTGGAAGGGCCGCTGGCAGATGTCCGGCCGGCGGCACACGACCTGGAGCTGCGTCTGGAAGCGGGTCAGCCTGGGCATTTGGCGCCATACGGCGGCGGGTTGGATGCCGGGGCACCGCGCCATCAGGGCTATGCCCTGCAATGGTTCGGTCTGGCCCTGGTATTGTTGATTGGTTACATCTACTGGGGTTTTCGACGTGACGACACCCGATCGCAGCACTGAAACGCCTGACCGGGCGCAGCGGATCCGCAATCGCCTGGTGCTGATCGGCATCTTCGCACTGGCGCTGGGCCCGCTGGGCGTCAGCTATCTGATGTTCGGCCACTTTTCATCGACGGGCCCCTGGGCGACAACCAACGAAGGGGAATGGGTAGAGCCGCGCCTTGATGTTGTTGATCTGGATCTGCGGAGCATGCGGGGTGATGCGCTGACCGAGCTGGAGACGGACAGCCGCTGGCATCTGCTGCTGATTGCCGACAACAGCTGTGTCGACGACTGTGGCGAGGCCTTGCACATGTTGCGCCAGCTGCACGTGTTGCTGAATCGTGATGCGCGCCGGGTGCGGCGTGCACTGATCTACCGTGATGCCGCCACCCGCGCCGAACTCGAACACTTTGGCATCGAGTATCCCGAGCTGATTCTGGGTCGAACCGGCGCACCGGAACCGGCCGCGTCGCTCGAGCCTGGCGCCTATATCCTTGACCCGCTGGGGCAATTGATCCTTTACTACCGCTACGACCAGGTGGGGAGGCCCCTGCTCGAAGACATCCGGCATCTGCTCAAAACCACCCAGCAAGGCTGATGGTGATGAGCAACAGATGACCGGCCTCGTGATCCCATGGGCGCAATGCCTTAGAATGCCGGGTCGCTCCGGCAGGAAATGAGCCATGTCAGAGACTGTTACATTGAGCAGGCCGGCCGAAAGGCCAGGCTGGCGCGATTTTCTCGAACTGTGCAAGCCGCGCGTGGTGTTGCTGATGCTGTTGTGTGCTGTGGTCGGCATGCTCCTCGCGTCCCCCGGCCTGATACCGCTGGATCTGCTGGTGTACACCATTGCCGGTATCGCGCTGGTCGCCGGTTCGGCCGCTGCCATCAATCACATTGCTGATGCCCAGATTGATGCCCGCATGGCGCGCACCCAGAACCGGCCAATAGCGACTGGCCGGGTCAGCGCCTGGCAGGGCGTTACGTTCTCGGCCATCACCGGCCTGGTCGGGCTGACCATCCTCTATACGCTGGTCAATCCCCTCACGGCCTGGCTCAACCTGGCGTCCTGGGTGGGGTATGGGCTGCTTTACACCCTGTTCCTGAAACGCGCCACGCCGCAGAACATTGTCATCGGTGGCTTGTTTGGCGCAGCGCCGCCGCTGTTCGGGTGGACCGCCGTGACCAACAGCATCGACCCCGGTGGTCTGCTGCTGGTGCTGATCATCTTCGCCTGGACGCCACCGCACTTCTGGGCCCTGGCGCTGGAACGCAAGGAAGAGTATCGCGAGGTCAACATCCCGATGTTGCCGGTCACGCACGGCGATGCCTATACCCGGCTCCACATCCTGTTCTACACCCTGATCCTGGTCGCCATCAGCCTGATGCCGTTTGCCATCGGCATGAGCGGGCTGATCTATCTGGCCGGGGCTTTGCTGCTCGGTGCGGGCTTCATTTACTGGGCGGTGGTCTTGCTGCGCAACCGCAATCCGGCCGCGCCCATGGAAACTTTCAAGTACTCCATTGTCTATCTGATGGCTCTGTTTATGGTCTTGCTGCTCGATCACTACGTCCGAATAGACCTGGTCGGCGGCGGACTGTCATTCACACCTTTATTGGGCTGATCGCCCGACTGAAAGCAATCTATGACCACTGGCGTTCGTAATACCGTCATCATTTGTGTCGCTGTCGTGTTCCTGATCATGGGCCTGACCATGTACAACACGACGCGTGAACCGGTACTCAGCGATGAAGAGCTGCGCGACATGGGCGTTTATGTACTCCCCACGCCCCGGGACATTGGCGCGTTTGAGCTGACGGACCATCACGGCAACTCCTTTACCAACGCGGATCTTGAGGGGCAGTGGAACTTTGTGTTCTTTGGCTTCACCTACTGTCCGGACATCTGCCCAGTGACCATGTCTGTGCTTTCCCAGGTTGAACACCGGCTGCGACAGATCGGCGACGACGCCCTGCTCAGCGGTTTTCAGGGCTTGCTGATCACCGTTGACCCCGAACGTGATGATCTGGCAACGCTGGGCACCTATGTGGAAGCTTTTTCGGACAACTTTCTTGGTGTACGCGGCGAGCTTCCCGAGCTGGCTGAGGTGGCCCGCCAGCTCAATGTTGCCTTTGCACGCGTCCCCAACCCGGATGCCCAGCCTGATGATGACAGCTACCTGGTTGATCACTCCGGCAACATCGTGATCATCAATCCACGCGGCCACTACCATGGCTTTATCCGCATGCCGCATGATGTGGAGACGGTTGAGTTGGCCTATCGCTCGTTGCAGCGCCGCTTCTGATCGGTCAGAGCTTGATGAGTCACGCCTGGAGCAGGCGCTGATCACCGTAGAAGGCGTGGGCAAGATGCTGTTGCGTGATGCGCTGAAACTCTTCCGGGTCCTTGCGCCTCCCCTCTGTTGGCCCGTTTAGCCTGCTGAGCCAGAAACAGGCAGCGGCATAACAGCCAAACGCCGGCAAAAACCAGAGTTCCTGCGCTGACAGCGCGCGCACACTGTTGTAAGCCCGCAACAGTTGCCAGGTGCGATCGGGGTCGAGCCGGCCGGACGCTTCCGTGCACCAGTCATTGATCGCGACTGCGATATCGAACAGCCAATATCCTGCTGCTGCATGATGAAAGTCCACCACACCGCTCAGCGCCTGACCGGTAAATAATACGTTGTCACGAAACAGGTCGCCGTGGATGATGCCGCGCGGCAGGCGTCGTACGTCGCGCCGTGACAGCAGTGAACGGCTGGCACGCACAGCGAAGTCGAGTATGGCTGTGTCGCCGAAACCAAGGCGCCCTCGCGCCACACGGCCCTGCCAGCCCAGCCAGCTGCTGTCCCTGGGATGCGCCGGGGCCTGTGGCAGCAGGGGGCGAGCGGCCAGATGCAGGCGCCCCAGCAGTCTGCCAACGGATTCACAGTGGTGCAGGCTGGGGTTGATCAGGTGCCGCCCGGGCAACCGCGGCGACAATATCGCTGGCTTGCCGGCCACTTCCACATAGGCCTGGCCCTCAAGGTTCCGCCTGACCGGGGCAACGGGCAGGCCCGCCCGCGCCAGCCTGTCCAGTAACGGGACCAGCAGGTCGCCCCCATGCGGCGCCTTCTCCAGGATGGTCAGCACATAGGACCTGATCAAGCCGTCACGCTGCACCTCGACAAAGTAGTTGGAGTTCTCGATGCCTTCGCTGGCCGGCCAGAACCGATGCAGTTCACCCACACCGTAATGGCCAATCAGGCCACGCAGTCTGGCCTCATCAATGCTTGTCAGTGCTGCCACGTCAGAATTCGAGCAGAATCCAGCGCGCCCGGAAGCTGTCGGACTGCTCCATGTCCTGGATTGGCGATGTTGGATCTGACGGCACCAGATAGTAGGGGCGGCCGATGATGGGCACCACGCGCACCATCCGCAGCACATCGCCCTGCCGATACTCCTGATAGGTGCGCTCTTCGCCGGCGATGATGGTGACGTCCGGGCCGCGCAGGTCTTCCGGCTCCCACTGTGCCAGTGCACCTGCGCTGGCCAGCAGGCCGGCCATCAGTATCACCGTCAGCAATCCCAACTGAGCCGGTTTCCGGCTTTGTACTGAAGCCAATGCGCTCACGCTGTCGAGCCTCTGTGATAGAGTCCGTGACGAACTCAATTTGACCAATAAGATGTCGAACGACAAACCCGTTGTCCTCGTTGACGGCTCATCCTACCTGTTTCGTGCCTATTATGCCCTGCCTCGGCTGACGACGGCTCAGGGATTTCCGACGGGTGCCCTGCATGGCGTTTTGTCCATGCTGCGCAAACTGGTACGCGCCTATCCCGACAGCCCGATTGCGGTGATTTTTGACCCGCGCGGCAAGACCTTCCGCAACGAGATCTACCCGGACTACAAGGCGAACCGGCCCCCCATGCCCGATGACCTGGGTCCGCAGATCGAGCCGCTGCATGAGATGATCCGGGCCATGGGTCTGCCGCTGCTGATCCTTGATGGCGTCGAAGCGGACGATCTGATCGGCTCGCTGGCCAGGCAGGCCACCGAGCAGAAGCGTCCAACACTGATCTCGAGTTCCGACAAAGATTTGGCCCAGCTCGTCAGCG
>SKXG01000093.1 GCA_007128525.1 Pseudomonadales bacterium
CCAGCCTGGCTGTGCTCCAGCGCTGTCTCCTATAGAATGCCCCTCCTACCACAAGATGCCACCTGCAGGCCCAGACCATGCTGCTGATGATCGACAACTACGACTCGTTCACCTACAACGTCGTCCAGTACCTGTGCGAGTTGGGCGCCGACGTACAGGTGCACCGCAACGACGCCATCAGCCTGGCCGAGATCGAGGCACTGGCGCCAGAGATGATCGTGATCTCGCCCGGCCCCTGCACGCCGAACGAGGCCGGCATCTCGATGGACGTGGTGCGCGAATTTGGGCCGCACATCCCGCTGCTGGGGATTTGCCTGGGCCACCAGAGCATCGGCCAGGTTTTTGGCGGGGCCGTGGTGCGGGCACGGCAGGTGATGCACGGCAAGACCTCGATGATCTACCACAGCGACGCCGGGGTGTTTGCAGGCCTGCCCAACCCTTTTGAGGCTACCCGTTATCACTCGCTGATCGTGCGCCGTGACGACTTACCGGACTGTCTGGAAGTGACCGCCTGGACCGAGCACGACGGCAGCTTCGATGAGATCATGGGCATGCGCCACCGCGAGTACCCGATACAGGGCGTACAGTTTCACCCGGAGTCCATTTTGACCCGCGTTGGCCATGACCTGCTGCGCAATTTCCTGCGCGAGGCCGAACGCTTCCGCCAGGCGACGCCGGTCTGATCACAGCCGGTACTTCGGCGAACATCAATTCGGCGATCCATTCGGCGGCGACTAAGGAGAACGGCTATGAGCGACAATAGCGCCCTGCACCCCCTGCTCGAGCAACTCGCCGAGCGCAAGGACCTGAGCCAGAACCTGGCGCGTGATTTGTTCACGCACATCATGAGCGGCGATGCCACCCAGGCCCAGATCGGCGGCGCACTGATGGCACTGCGTGTCAAAGGTGAGACGCCGGAAGAAATTGCCGGTGCAGTGCAGGCCATGCGCAATCTGTCGACCAAGGTCAGCGTGCAGGCGCCGCACCTGGTCGATACCTGCGGGACCGGCGGCAGCGGCCTGCGCAAGCTGTTCAATGTCTCCACGGCCGCGGCCATTGTCGCAGCGGCGTCCGGTGCCCATGTGGCCAAACATGGCAATCGTGGCATCACTGGCAAGAGCGGCAGCGCGGATGTGCTGGAAGCCGCCGGCGTTAGCCTGGCGCTCACGCCGGAGCAGATTGGACGCTGCATCAGCGAGGTTGGCGTGGGCTTCATGTTCGCGCCAGCACACCACAGCGCGATCAAACACGCCATGGGGCCGCGTCGTGAGCTTGGCGTGCGCACCATCTTCAACATGATCGCACCACTGACGAACCCCGCCGGTGCAAAGCGCCAGGTGATCGGCGTGGCCAACCCCGAGTGGGCGCCGCGGCTGGCGGAAGTGCTGAAGCTCCTTGGCAGTGAACACGTGCTGTTGGTACACGCCGAAGGCCTGGACGAACTGTCCATTGCCGGGCCGTCGCAGGTGGTGGAGCTGAAGGACGGCAAGATCAGCAACTACGAGATCAAGCCGGAAGACGTTGGCCTGGCCGAACAGTCTCTGGACGGCCTGCGGGCGGAGTCGCCTGCTGACAGCCTGAAGCTGGTGCGCCAGGCCCTGAAGGAATCCGACTCACCCGCCGGGGGCATCGTGGCCCTGAACGCCGGCGCAGCAATTTACGCCGCCGGCGTTTCCACCACATTCACCAACGGCGTCAAGATGGCGCTCGACGCCATCGACTCCGGGCTGGCCAACGAACGCCTGGCCGAGCTGGTCCGCATCTCCAAGATCATGGCCGACCCTGACGCATGAGTACGCCGACCATTCTCTCGCGCATTATCGAGCACAAGCGTACCGAACTGGAGGCCCGGCAAGCTCGGCTGTCGCTGGCCGAGATCCAGGACCGGATGGCGGAAGCCAGTCAGCCGCGCGGTTTCAGTGCCGCGCTGCAAAGCAGCGTGGCAGCCGGCCGTGCGGCGGTGATTGCGGAAATCAAAAAAGCCTCGCCGAGCAAGGGCGTGATCCGCGCGGACTTCGATCCGGTGGCGATTGCGCGCAGCTATGCGGCAGCGGGCGCAAGCTGCTTGTCAGTGCTGACTGATGAACGCTTCTTCCAGGGGCATGACGATTACCTGCGCGCGGTGCGCGCGGCCGTGGACCTGCCGGTACTGCGCAAGGACTTTCTGATCGACCCCTATCAGGTGTATGAGTCGCGCCTGATCGGCGCCGACTGCGTGCTGCTGATTGTGGCCGTGCTGGCGCAGGCTGAGCTGGAGGATCTGTACGGCATGGCGCGTTCGGTGGGGCTCGACGTGCTGATCGAGGTCCATGACAGCGAGGAGCTCGGGCGCGCGCTCATGCTGCAGCCGGAGCTGATCGGGATCAACAACAGAAACCTGCACACCTTTGACACCACACTGGACACCACCTATCAGCTGCTGCCGGCGATCCCTGAGGGCACGCTGGTGGTCACAGAGAGCGGCATTCACTCCGCAGAGCAGGTAGCGCAGATGCGGGCACACAATGTCCACAGCTTCCTGGTCGGTGAGGCCTTCATGCGGCAGGCCGACCCGGGTGCGGCCTTGCAAGCGCTGTTCACAACCGGGAGGACGGGCCCGGATCTGCTGCGTTGACGGCATCGAGCACCTGCTGCACTTCGGCATCGGTGGCTGGACTGTGCAGACGCTGCAGGCCGGCGAGCAACAGCTTGAGCTGACGTTCATAACGACCGCAGTGGCGGCACATCAGCAGGTGCATGCGGAGCGCCATACGTGCGCGCCAGCTGAGTTCGCCATCAAGGCGACGCTCGATCTCAACCACAACCTCTTTGCAGCTCAACATTCGCCCGTCTCCTGATAGTGGTCAACCAGTGCATAAACTGCAGTCCGGGCGCGATGCAGCAGCACTCTGGCATTGGATGCCGAGACATTCAGGTCGTTACAGATGTCATCGAACGACATGAGCTGTACATCACGCATTTCGATCATTGCACGCTGGTTCTCGGGCATCTCGGCGAAGGTCTTTTCCAGACAATCCGCCATGTCCTGTTCCATTAGCAGCGCCTCCGGATCGTCGGAGGACCATCGTCCCGGCGGCTGCTGCCACCGACCGTTGTCGTTGAACCGCCCTTCAAGCGCATCCTCACCCAGTTCGATCACCGCCAGCCGCCGATACTGACTGCGGTGATGCATCTTGGCTTCATTGACCAGAATCCGCGTCAGCCAGGTGCGCAGCGTAGAGCGTCCCTCAAATTTTTGAATTGCGCCATAGGCCTTTACCCAGGTGTTCTGCACCACTTCATCGACGTCACTGGACGCTACGAGCGTTGCTGCGAGGGCGGTCAGCGACCGGTGGTGCGCCCGAACCAGCGCTGCGAACGCTTCCTGGTCTTGCTGCTGTAATTTTTGCAGGTCTACTTCGTCCATCTGACGCCCTGTTGTTTCAGGTAAGGTGCAGGATATGCTGGCCCAATCAAGGAGTACACCGATGACCACACCAAGAATTCCACCAGTTGATCCCAGTGACCAGCCCGGACTTGAACCCGTAATGGCCGGTGCCGCCCGAGCCATGGGCTTTGTGCCCAACAGCTATCTGACCATGGCCCACATTCCGCAGTTGCCAGCAGCCTTTTCGCTGCTGGCCACGGTCGTTTACGGCGGCGACATGACGCCAATGTTGCGCCGGCTGGCTGAACAAACGCCAGAGCCCATGAATGCTGAAGAACGGCTGCCTCCCAGCCTGCTGCAGCTGATCGCCTTTGCCACCAGCCTGAGTGCCGGCTGTCAGTATTGTCAGGCGCACACGTCACACAATCTGCAGCGCTCCGGCGCCGACCCGGGACAACTCGACGACATCCTGAACTATGCGGACAGCCCCCGGTTCTCGCCCGCAGAGCGCGCGGTGCTCGACCTTGCCTTTGCTGCCGGGCGGGTACCAAACGAAGCGGAGAGTGCGCATTTTGACGCGCTGGGGCAGCACTTCAGCCAGGTCCAGATCGTCCAGATCACCGGCATGATCGCGCTGTTCGGCTTTCTGAATCGCTGGAACGACACCGTGGCCACCAGCCTGGAGGCACATCCGACAGAGTTCGCCAGCGAGGCGTTGCGGCACCTCGACTGGTCGGCCGGCAAACACGGTGATCAACCGACAGCACCGGAGAAATAGCGCTGCGATACCGGGTGGGCCGGCGCCTCGAAAATGCTGCGGGTGCCGGTTTCCACCACACAACCACAGGCCTGATCCAACCAGCACACGGTGACGCCGTCACCGAGGCGCCGGGCCTGGGCCAGATTGTGGGTCACCATCAGCAAGGTGTAGCGGCCCTTCAGAGTGTGAATAAGCTGCTCAATGTGTTCGGTGGCAACCGGGTCCAGTGCCGAACAGGGTTCATCAAGCAACAGCACCGCCGGCTGCAGCGCCAGCGCCCGGGCGAAGCATAACCGTTGCTGCTGCCCGCCAGACAACTGCAGTGCCGACTGATCCAGGCGGTCGCACACCTCCTGCCACAGGCCAACCTGGCGCAAGGCGTCGTGTACCCGCATGCGTAATGCCTCTACCCGACGCAAGCCGTGCTCACGCAGCGGAAAAGCAATGTTCTCAAATATCGACAGAGGAAACGGATTGGGCTGCTGAAAGACCATGCCAATGCCGGCCTGGCAGCCCCTGTCCTGGCTCGTCAGTGCCTGACCATTGAGCAGGATCTCACCACGGACCTGTGCGCCCGGGATCTGCCCGCTCAGGCCACTGATCGCTGCAAGCAGGCTGCTCTTGCCGCAGCCGCTGGGACCCACCACCGCCATCAGGCTTCCCGCAGGAACGTCTATATCCGCACCGGCCATGGCGATGGTGTCGCCATAGGTTACCGACAGATTCCGCACGGCCAGCGCCGGCGGTCGGTTCTGATCCCGCGCGCACTGCTCTGGCTTGCTGATTGGTGTCATCTCAGGATTCCTTGTCTTACGCCATTCCTCGGAGCCGCCCGGCCAACAGCCGAAGCAGCAGATTCAATACCAGGAGCAAAGCAGTCAGTACCAGTGCCGCTGCTGCAGCCGCGGGCATGCCATTGGGCACGTTCATGGCCAGGTCATAGATATGCACCGACAACACCCGACCGGAATCCGCCAGCGATCCCGGCATGCGTAACACATAGCCCGCCGTGAACAGCAACACGGCGGTTTCGGCCAGTGCGCGACCCAGGCTCAAGACCAGGCCGGCGGCAATACCAGGCATGGCCTGTGGCAGCAAAATCCGGCGAATGAACCCCGGCCGGCTGATGCCCAGCGCGGCACTGGCCGAACGATAGCTGGTTGGACACAGACGCAAAGACTGCTCAGCGCTGCGCACGAACAGTGGCAGGATCATGCAGGCCAGCGTCAGGCCGCCAGTAAGGATGGAGAAGCCCAGCCCAAAGGTGATGGCGAACAGCTGATAGCCGAACAGGCCATACACAATGGACGGCACGGCCGCCAGGCAATCCAGCGTGA
>SKXG01000226.1 GCA_007128525.1 Pseudomonadales bacterium
GCATGGCCAGCGCCCAGCGCATCTGCACCTATCTGTATGCCTCAAGCGGGGTCACTGAATCGACCAAGGACCTGGTATTTGGTGGTCATCTGATCGCGTCTGAAAATGGCCTTATTCTGGCAGAGAGTGATCGATTCGCCTTCGATGCCCAGACGCTGAGCGTCGACATGGACTGGCAGCAATTGCGTCACGACCGCAGCCGCAATCACAGTTTTGCCGCCAGCCCCCGGCCAGCGCCCTACCAGGTCAGTGACACCGGCCTGACACCGGCACCGCTGCACAGCCTGCAACGCGACTATCCAAGGCACCCCTTTGTACCGACAGACGAGCATGAAGTTGACGCGCGCGCCGCCGACATCATGGCCATACAAGCCACCGGCCTGGGGCGGCGACTGCTGTCTATCGGTGAACCGGGCATGGTTATCGGCCTGTCCGGCGGTCTGGATTCGACGCTGGCCTATCTGGTGTGCCTTGAAACCCTGCGCCGCCTGGACTGGCCCGCAGAGCGGTTGATACCCCTGACCCTGCCCGGTCCTGGCACGTCGGCCCGCACATTGGAATCTGTACAGGCCTTGTGTGAGGCGACCGGAACCCGGCTGACGACCATTCCGATCGACACCGCGGTCGCCCAGCACCTGAAGGACCTGGGACAGCCCCCGGACCAGTTTGATGTGGTTTTCGAGAATGCCCAGGCGCGGGAACGCACGCAGATTCTGTTCAACTACGCCAACAAGGTCGGTGGCATAGTCGTCGGCACCGGCGACCTGTCGGAACTGGCACTGGGCTGGTGCACATACAATGCCGACCAGATGGCCAACTACAATGTCAACGCCAGCGTGCCGAAGACACTGATTGCTTATCTGGTGCGCTGGTTTATCCGGCATCGCAGCGACCAGACTCTCAGCCGCGTGCTCAGCGGCATACTGGAGACACCCATATCACCGGAGCTTCTACCCCTTAGTGAATCCGGTGAAGTAACCCAGACCACGGAGTCGATTATCGGGCCTTATGAACTGCACGACTTCTTCCTGTATCACTTCGTGCGCAACGGATTCGGCCCGCGCAAGATTCTGCATCTTGCCGGCAACAGCTTCTCCGGTACCTACGACGATGCCACGCTGCGAAAATGGCTGACGCTGTTTATACGGCGCTTTATCAGCCAGCAGTTCAAACGTACCGCATTGCCACCCGGCCCCAAGGTTGGTTCGGTCAGCCTGTCGCCACGTGGTGACTGGCGCATGCCCGACGAAGCCACCGCCCGCACCTGGCTGGCAGAACTGGAACCGCCGCGCAGCTGACGCGATAGCAGCCAGTTGTTGGCCCGGTATCGCTCGTTATAGGCTGCGCAATCCGAATGTCGCCTGTCGCTGGAGTCCCATGCCTTTGTCGTATCCCGTTCTGTCTGACGTACTGACATCACGCCCACTGCTGTTCGGTCTGTTCCTGGTGTTGTTTTGCGGCCTCTACAGCACAGCTTTACAGGCCAGAGACCGGGACGGCCCGGCGTACTGTGGCGACTCCGGCGTCTGGCTACAGATACTGGGCTCCGGCGGACCCGAGCTGCTCGATGAACGGACGTCACCGAGCTATCTGATCTGGGTCGACGGCAAGGCCCGGATGCTGGTGAATCTCGGTCCGGCCGCGAGCTACAACTTCAACCGGTCCCGCGGTCGCATTGAAGATCTCGAGGCCGTCGCCTTCAACAACCTGCAGGCGCAGCATGCCGCTGACCTGCCGGGGCTGCTCGCCGGCGGCCTGGAATCCGAGCGCCGCGAGCGGCTGCCACTGCTCGGTCCGGACGGCAACGATACGCTTCCCGGCCTGAGCGACATGCTTGAGCGACTGATCGGCGAGGACGGCGCCTTTCCACAGCTCGAAGGCTTTCTGCGCCCGGCCAGCGGCACACCATTTCGCCTCAGCCTGCGCGAGGTACCGGCAACGGGCTCACGACGCTGGGCACAGTTCGGTTCCGAGCACCTGATGCTGTCCGCGATTCCGGTTCACCATGGCGACGTGCCGGCGCTGGCCTGGCGGGTGGAGATCGACGATGTTTCCATCACTTTTGCCGGCAGCTTCAACAATCAGAAGAACCTGATACACGAGTTCGCCAAGGACACGGATGCACTGGTGGTCCACCACGCCATCAATGACAATGCCCGCGGGCAACTGCGCGACTTGCACGTCACCCCGTCACAGATCGGCCGCATCGCCAGTGATGCCAACGCGCGCATGGTCATCCTCGGCCACCGCAGCATGCGCACGCGCGGTGTCGAGAGCCTGACGCGCGAAAGCATTCAGGAGCAATTCAACGGCCCGATCATTTTTGCCACCGACCTGCAATGCTGGGGTCTTTAACAAATCATGAGCCACTTCTTCGCCTATCTGTCCCGCATGCGCTTTATCCGGCGCTGGGGTTTGATGCACAACTTCTACCCGGAGAACATTCAGGAGCACAGTCTCAGAGTGGCCACCATCGCCCACGCCCTGGCTCTGATTGCCAACGAGAAGTTCGGGGGGAATTTTGATGCTGACCGCGCAGCCGCCATCGCCCTGTACCATGACGCCAGTGAAGTACTGACCGGCGACCTGCCGGCACCGATCAAGTATCACAATGAAGACATTCGCGACGCATATCAGAGCGTGGAGCACAAAGCCAACGAGCAGCTGCTCAGAATGCTCCCAGAAGAACTGCAGACAGCCTTTCAACCCTATCTGGTAAAGTCGGATCCCGGCTTGCAGTTGTTGGTCAAGGCCGCCGACAAGCTCTGTGCCTATCTGAAAGCGCTCGAAGAATTACGAGCAGGCAATCAGGAGTTCGCCGACGCGGCTCGCACGCTGCATGCAGCCGTTGCAGACATCGACCGTCCCGAGGTTCAGTATTTTCTTGAGACTTTCGCACCAAGCTTCGAGCTGACACTGGATCAGCTCAACAGCGACAAGACGCCGCGCTGAGCGGCGCTACTCGACGCGCACCCGATAGAGCAGATCGAAGGTAGGCTCTGAGCCGGCACCGGGCGCTGCCATCTGGCCTTGCGGCGCAATACGAATGGCGCGCACCGCCGGATCAAAGCCATCATCATCGGGCATCGGCACATAGTCGAATTCACTACCATCCGCGGAAAAGCTCAGCGCGTCTTCCGGGTCAAAGCTCAATCCACTTGCAGTACCCACCGGCGCATCGACAAACTCGACCACTGCCGCACCATCCAGGCAGGGCGGGCCCACGCACAGGGCCAGTTGCGCATCGATCTGTTCTTCGAGCAGCAGCTCGGATGCCTCAGTATCACCAATGTTTTCAACCCGGATACCATAGTCCAGCCAGGCGCCAGGCACAGCCTTGCCCGGCTCCATACCTTCCGCGGCCCAAACCTCAATCAATCGTTTGTCCACAGCCAGCGCGGACGCCGCATAGCTCAAGGTCAACCCGGCCACATTGAAATAATTTTCGGGCAACAGCGCTGGCGAACCCTGCCCGGGTGGGAAGTGCCCGGGACGACGGACAAAGCCATCGAAATCAACGGTCGACACGGAAGCATCTGGGGCATAGACAATCAGTTGCCAGCCGTCGTCCATCGGGTCATCCGGCCCAAACTCATAGGTCGGATAATCCGGGTGGCTGCCGTCGTTGCTCCAGATCAGATCACCCGCCGGTTCATCGCCATGCACACCCTGATCGAACAGGGGTATGTCACTGGCCACGAGGTTGCCTTCCGGATCGAAGAGGTCTGCATAGACACTGTCGGCTGCTGCATCCAGTGCCACACGAATCGCCAGCGGCTGGCCCGGCACAATGGTAGCGCCCGAATCACCTACTTGTGGCACCACGATGGCCAGACCATAGCCCTCCGGGTCGCCGAGCGTGGCCTGCTGTTCACTCCAGCGCACGTCGTTGAGCTTGACCCAGAGGCGGTATTGATTGTCGATGTAGTGGCGGGTCTGAAACCGGACCTCGATCGTGCTGCCGGCATAGGTAGAGAGATCCAGCGTAGCCTCACGCCAGCCATAGTCCCGGTAACTGCCGTAACCGTCGGGGCCAATCTGGGTCTCGGTAATCGTCAACCGGCTTTCGGGCGGGCCGGTGTTGCGGATATCGAGGCTGGTCTGATCGACAACCTGCCCGTCCACCAGCAAGGCAAACCAGCTGAATTGCGTAAGATCCGCTACACCGTCCCAACCCTGAACAGAAAAATGGAAACTCAGCTCACCGGCCGCAGCACCCGCCGGCACTTCAATGCTGCGGGAGAGCTGCACCAGCTCGTTCTGCCCAATCGGCCCGTCTTCACAGCGGTCACGATAGCCCAACAGATGCCAGGCATTGCCGGTCGCTGTCCCGCCGTCGGTATTGGGGCTCGCATCCACATTCTGAAAGCCGAATCCCTCACCACAAGTACTACGGCGCAGCCGGACATCATCACCTGGGCTGGTATAGTGGACTTCGTTGTTTTCACCACCCGCGGTGTTGACCGCGCTGCGCGTCCAGCCGGTCGGGTTCGCGCCATCGCTGTGCTCAAAGTTGGCATTTACCGGGTCGGCCGGATTCGAAGGTTTGGCGCCATTGGCAGTGATATCGAAGTAGAGATGGTAAGTGCCGGCACCAGGCTCCTGCGCAGCAAGGAAGCGGATCTCACCGCGGCCGTTGCTGGCACTGTCAAGTACACCGTTATACAGATGCGGGCTGAACTCCTGCTGCGGCACCAGTTCATTGTCCGGGCCGACAACGCGGGGTGAATTCAGATCCAGGCTGACCGCATTTGGATCGATGCTCAGGTCTTCAAGCAAGGCCCGGAAATCTACGTCCACATGCACCATGCTGTTCTGGCCGGCACCGGCTGGCAGCGCCAGCGGCACACGATAGTGCCAGCTCGCCGGCGCTTCGGCCTGATACCAGGGCGGATCCGCCGGCGCGGCCAGACCACCCGAGGTGAGCAGCACACCGCACAGGCACGCCAGGACTGCGGGCGCACGCCGCAACAAGGCTCGCCAGGGGCGCAACCGGAACAGTCTCACCATGAGCGCCAATACGAGGGCACGTCGATCAGGCGTGGTCAACAATTGAAATCCTTTTCAATCTGTCGGACCCGATCTTAAACGGCGCCAGCCGCCCAGGATGGGACGGCACGCACAGCCTGGAAACCCAGCGTCAATTTACCGGCGCTTCAGCTCAGACGGTGATTCACTACAGGCGCAATACTCAAGGCTCCAGATGCAGGCTGGCAATTAACAGGACTCGGCCCTGATGGGCACGGGTGCTGTGAATGCCCAGCGTGCGCAGCCGGGTACCGGGCTGCCAGCCGTCGGGCCGCAGGCTGGCCAGGGGCCAGCGCACCTGCCCGGCACCGGGTTTGATCTCTCCGGGACGGACGATTTCGGTGCCGGCCTCATCGGCCACCAGTATGTGCAGGGTCAGCGGCAGGGGCTCGCCGTCCAGGGCATGGCCGGTATCCATCAGGAAGTAA
>SKXG01000208.1 GCA_007128525.1 Pseudomonadales bacterium
CATGACCAGGTGCCGGGTTCGGATTTCATCAGCCAGTACTGCATAGCGCTCCAACCTTGACGATATCTGATGTCAGATGACTGCGGCGCCGATGATGCGCCACTGCCACAGCATCAGCGCGGCCAGCGCCAGTACCACGGCGAACAGGCTGAAGTGCAGGCGCCTGAATATGCCCCAGTTTGCCTGTGTCCAGGCCGGCCACAGGCTGAATAGCATAGCCAGCGCAGCAATGGCCATCAGCCAGCCGGCGTAGTGGGTATAGAACATCGCTGGTGCTGGATAGGTGTCTGCCATGGTGGCCAGATCAAAGCCCAGCATGCTGACGACCAGGTAGATCACGGTCGCGAAGAATACGAACACGACCAGCGCTGACACCAGACCGACTGTTCCCGCGATTCGCGACGCAAATCCTCGGCTTTTGCCCTTGCCGAAGCGGCGCCAGGCGCCGAGCAGGCGAGTGATGGCAAGCAGCAGGCTCAAACCCAGCAGCACACCAAGCGTAGCCGGGTGTGTCCACATGTTGAGACGTTCATAGGTGTGTACACCCATGCCATCCGACAGTGCCGCGACCTTGCCGTCGGCATCGCGAATGATGGCCACGCGGTCGCCATCAGCGGCTTCATACAGGTCGGTCTGTCCCGGTACCTGCTGATACAGTTTGGGCAGTCCCAGCAGATTGATTGAGAAACCGTCATCACCAACGGGTGTCAGGATGCTGAGGTTCAGGCCGCCCAGGATCGCACTGAAGGTTGAGAACACGCGACGGTTGTTCAGGTAGGTGCCGGCCAGCTCGGCAACGTCGCCAACCGCCGCGTCTTCGTCGGCGCTGAGCAAGGGCACGTAGGGGTGGCCCCTGAGGCGATCCACAACCAGGTCGGGCAGGGACATGAGCGCCATGTTCCAGGCGCCGTTCTGCGAGACGTAGACACCCAGATCGAGTTCCGGAATCAGCACCATGTTGGTCAGAAATGCTGCGGTGCCACCAGCATGGCCCAGCGTGCGCAGACCCCGGTACGGACGATCAATGAAGCCATGGGCAACATCAGCACCGCCCGGACGGTCGTCAAAGGCGCGAGTCCAAAGCGCTGCGTGCGACTCGGCACTGAGCAGTCTGACATCGTCCAGCACCCCGCCGTTGAGGTGAAAACGCATCCAACGTGCCATATCTGTTGCGGTGGCGGCCATGCCGCCGGCCGGCCAATAGGCACCCAACTGCAGGTATCCCTGCAGGCCGAGGCCACCCTGGTCGCGCTTGTACCCTGTGGCCAGGTTCTGGCGCATTTCCGGTGCCATCTCTGCTGGTGGCGTCCAGGTGGTGGTGCGCATGCCAAGCGGCAACAGAATTTCATCACGCAGGAACTCGCCGTAAGGCACACCAGCCACCTGTTCGACGATATGTGCTGCCAGCGCTGAACCCCAGTTCGAATACGACGTCCGTGCGCCGGGTGCAAAGACGCGCTTCGGTTGGTGGGCGGCCAGCAGCTCGGCAAGGCTGCGCGGATCGTCGTCGCGGACGGTAAACAGTTGCAGCGTGTCCTCGAAGCCGGCGCGGTGGGACATCAGGTGGCGCAGGGTGACTGGCGCGCCAAAGGCCTCAGGAATCTGCAGTTCCGTCAGGTACTGATTGACGTCGGCGTCAAGATCAAGCTGGCCACGTTCGGCCAACATCATGACGGCTGTCCAGGTAAAGGTCTTGGAGACAGAGCCGATTCGAAACAGGGTCTCGTCAGCGTGCACAGGACGGTTCTGGGCGAGGTCAGCGATGCCATAGCCGCCCGCCATAAGCTGCTGGTTGTCCTTGACGATGGACACGCTGATCGCTGCCAGGTTGTGCTCCCGTTGCAGGGCTGTGATCAGGCCATCAACGTAGCCGCTGACGCTGGCTTGCAGTTCCGGATCAAGGCGCCGCTCGGGCTGGTCTGCCGCAATCGCTGGCGCGTCAGAGGCTGCTGCATCGGGCGCTGCTTCATCCAGAGCGCCTTCGTCAGCCGCATCGGCATCGGCATCGGCTTCCGCATCGGTATCGGTTGCAGCGGCCGCATCGCGGGCTGCGTCTGCAGGCGGGGTGTCGTCGTTGGTATCCTGCGCGGTCGATGTCAGCGCCACCGTAAGGAGCGCACAGAACAGGAATATCAGGATGAGCCGTGGGGAAAAACCAGATCGGATCTGCTTAAGCATAGGGCACCAGGCAGCTGGAGTCCCTGCAGAGATTACTCCGGCCTGATTGAAATGTCAGCGATGTTTGCGGTGCAGCGCGTACCCGGCGATGCCGCCAGCGTCAGCTGAAGAGCTGCCTGATGTGATCCGCAATAACGAAACCCAGCGTCATGGCCATCAGCAGCAGCGCACCAGATAGGCGCGTTGGCGCCGGCAATGGAATGTTGAACCAGCGACAGGCAGCGCCAATCAACAGTGCCAGAATCAGGCTGATGACGATGGCCGTACTCATCGGCTCCGCCTTGTCGACAGCAGATAATCCGTGCCCAGGTAGCCGACTGTCAGCGCCAGAACCAGCACAGCGCCTATTAGTGCTGTGGGTGCCGGCAGCGGAATGGCGGCGAAATTACAGGCCACACCGATACCGAAGGCCAGTACGGCACTGACCAGCAGGCGACGTGTCGAGGTTCCCAGCCAGCTCTTCATTGTGCGGTTCGCAGCTCCAGGCGGCGGATGAACTCGCTCAGAATGATCTGATACAGCTCATCTTTCAAGACACCATCCTCGACCCCGGAATCCAGATTTGGATTGTCGTTCACTTCGATGATGCAGGCCGACTTGCCCTGCTGCTTCACGTCAACGCCGTAGAGGCCGCGACCAATCAGGTTCGCAGCTTTTACGGCAGCCTTGACGACGTGAGCAGGAGCTTCATCAACCGGAAGTGAATCAAAGGCGCCTTCCGCAACCCGGCCACCTTTCTTGTGATTGAAAATCTGCCAGTGCTTTTTCGACATATAGTATCGGCAGGCGTAGATGGGTACGCCGTTGAGTACACCGATGCGCCAGTCGAAGTCGGTGTACATGAATTCCTGTGCCAGGATGAGATCCGATTCCTTGAACAGCTTTTCGCCAATGTCCTTGAGTTCCTGGTCGTTGTTGACCTTGAACACGCCCCGCGAGAACGAACCATCGGGAATCTTCAATACGACCGGGTAGGGTATTTCTGCCGGCAGGGATTTGAGCCCGTCCTCCTGCACAATCACGGTTTTGGGTGTAGGAACCCGATTGGCGCGCAACAGCTCGGCCAGATACACCTTGTTGGTGCACTTGAGTATCGAGTCGGGATCATCCATGACCACAAGGCCCTCGCTTTCTGCCTTCCTGGCGAAGCGGTAGGTGTGGTGATCGATGGCTGTTGTCTCGCGGATGAACAGGGCGTCGTACTCGCCAAGCCGTGCATAGTCCTTCTTTTCAATCAGTTCGACATCCAGCCCCAGCTTCTTGCCGATGCGAATCAGGTGGTTCAGTGCGCGCTTGTCTGACGGTGGCAGCTGTTCTGACGGATTCACCAATATGGCCATGTCGTAGCGCGCCTCGCGCCTGGTGCGTCGGGTACGCCAGCGCTTGGACAGATGATGATCCAGTGCGCGATTGAAGGCCCCGTATTGGATGGGCGACAGCGCATTGAGCCAGTACGGGCGGATGCGCGTGATGCGCCACTTCTCGCCCTGGAGCTTGAACTCAACCCTCAGCAGCGGACAGGCGAACATCTCGTAGATCTGGCGGGCCAGATCATCCAGCTCCGGGTGTTCACTGTGTCCGAAGTAGATCAGCGCCTCATAGGTGCGCACTGTACTGGCCCGCAGGCTGCGATTCACCAGCGCGTCGAGTTCTCCGACATCGAGGCTGTAAATGGACTTCCGGCTCAACTCATTCAGAGTTCGGATAGACGGCACAACTTTGTGGCGACGTGCCTCGGCCAGCAGCGAGACGTAGTAACCCACGCTGAGATAGCTGTAGCTGCGGCACAGATTGGTGATCTTGACGTCTCTGAGACGCATCAACTCGTCACTGCCGAGGTATTCACGCGCCGTGACGACCCGGCTGCGCGGAAAGTCGGGCTTCCAGTCGCTGTGCTGCTCGACAACGATGATGTGCTCAGCCATGGCGTCGGGCTCTTTCGTCTGGTGTATCGACCCAGTCTGGCACAGGGCGCAGCAGCCGGGAATGGCACTGCGCCCGATGGCCAGCAGGGGGCTTAGCCCATGGTGTAGCCGACAAACTTGTTACCGTCGAGGTCGCGGAAGTAGGCGCCGTAGAATCCGGGCATGCGCTCGCCGGCAGCGCCTTCGTCGGTACCACCCAGCTCCAGCGCTTTGGCGTGCAGACGCTCCACTTGTTCTTTGGATTCGAGTTGCAGGGCAATCATGGTACCGTTACCGGCGGAGGCTTCACCCTGGTCCCAGGGCGTACAGATGGCGAGCATGGGCTTGCCGCGGCCATTGCCCCACATGACCATGCGCTCATTGTTCAGGACCCGCCGGGCACTCAGCTCGGTGAGCAAGGCATCGAAGAATGCCGCGGCCGCAGTCAGATTGTTGGTGCCTATAGTAACGTAGCCGATCATGACGGTACCCCTCCGGTCAGTGTTGGATTTTTCAAATCAGTGTAACTCAGGTTGAGGACCAAACATGGCAGAAATTTCGACTTCCCGCATCCTGCAGTATTGGGTTGATCGTCAGCCGGACGCCATCGCGCTCGCGCATGATGATGACGTGATGACATTCGCGGAGCTTGAACGGCATACCAATCGCCTGGCGCGTGCCTACCAGAGCCTGGGTGTAAAGCAGGATGACTTCGTGACCATCGGTCTGCCGAATGGTGTGGAGTTCTTCGCCGCCTGTTTCGCGGCCTGGAAGCTTGGGGCGACGCCGCAGCCGATCTCGGCGAAGCTGCCGGACTTTGAGCGGAATCAGATTATCGAGGTTGGTCAGCCGGCACTCGTTGTCGGCGTCGACGAAGCAGAGGGCGTTACCTGTGTTCCGGAAGGCTTCGACCCGTCGCCGGACCTGTCTGATGCGCCCCTGCCGGAAGCCACTGCGACTTCCTACAAGGCGATGACCTCCGGTGGCAGTACCGGTCGGCCCAAGCTGATCGTCGCCAAGCGCCAGGCAGTTGCGGACCCGGATGCGCCGGCGCTGCAGTTTGCCCAGGGCGGGTCCGTCCTTATACCCGGCCCGCTCTATCACAATGGTCCGTTTTCCTGGGCCATGGCTGCGCTGTTCCGTGGCAATCAGGTGACGGTGACGACACGCTTCGACGCCGAACAGACCCTGGCGCTGATTGAACGGCACAGCGTCGATGCGGTTTATATGGTGCCCACGATGATGCAGCGCATCTGGAACCTGCCGGAAGAGACCCGCAAGGCCTACGATCTGTCCTCGCTGCGCGTGCTTTGGCATCTGGCGGCGCCCTGTCCGGCCTGGTTGAAAGTCGCCTTTA
>SKXG01000222.1 GCA_007128525.1 Pseudomonadales bacterium
AGCGTACGCTGCACGCCCCGATTTCATTTTACGGTCATCGACTTTTTGGGAGGGCCGGGTCCGAGGCGTCGTAGTCTCCAGGCGACATGCTCTCGACATCGACAGCATTGACGCCGTCGACTTGGTGGTACGCCTGCGAGAGATAACTGGCAAGCGCGTAGACCCGGAAGATTTCAAGGCGGTGCGGACGGTGGACGACGTTGTCGAGACCACGTTGAAACTGCTCGCGAGCTGATGTCCCGGCTGCTGTCCTGGGCTTTTGTGGCCGTGGTCGGCGCCTATCCGTTGCTTGTCTATTTTTCCCTCGGCCATGTGCCGCCGTCGTACATGGCAGTTGTGTTGCTGTTGTTGGCCGGGCTGCGCCTGTTGTTTCTGCGCCAGACGCTGCACCAGACAAAGGGTGACCCCTTACTGTTGCTGGCAAGCGTGCTGGTCATGGCTGTGGTAGGGATCTATGCGTTACTCAGCCGCGATGCCCAGAGCCTGCGTTTCTATCCGGTCGTCATGAATGCCGCCATGCTGCTGTTGTTTGCATGGTCGCTGAGACAGCCACAGTCGCTGATTGAGCGCTTTGCCCGGCTGTTCGAGCCGGACTTGCCCGAGGCCGGCGTACGCTATACCCGGTGGGTCACGCGGGTGTGGTGTCTGTTCTTTCTGATCAATGGCAGCATTGCAATGTGGACGGCGCTTGCTGCGAGCTGGTCGACCTGGGCGCTGTACAACGGTTTCATTGCCTATGTGCTGATGGCCGTGCTGCTCGGAGGAGAATACCTGGTACGAGTACGGGTGAGACGATCACTGTCATGACTGAGCACAACGAGACAACCAGCGCTGCCGCTACACAGGCCGCCCCGCCATTTGGACTGGACATGCTGCACCAGGTGCAGCGCCCGGTGCACCAGCCGCAGTTTCTGACCATTGCGGCAGGGCTGGACCAGCCGCAGACCATTACCTGGGGCCAGCTGTGCACGGATGTTGCCGCGCTCAAGCAGCGCATTGACGACACCACGGTGCCCAGCTGGGCCTTGTATGGGGAGTCGGCGTATCCGTTCACCGTGGCGCTACTGGCCGTGCTTGGTGCTGGCCGCGAAGTCTGGTTGCCGGCGACGGCCGCGCCGGCGACGGCCGATCGCCTGGCCGCGCACTGTCAGGGCTGGTTGGGCTCGGCCTGGCCGGCCGGCTGGCCCATTCCGGTACAGACTGCTGCAGATTCTGACGCAGCACCGGCGCTGCCGGCGCTGCGTGGCCGCATTCTGGTCTACACCTCGGGTTCAACCGGGGAGCCCAAAGCCATCAGCAAGCAGCTCTGGCAGCTCAGCAATGAGGTGCTCAATCTGGAGCGCCTGTGGGGTGAGCAGGCGCGCGATCATCTGATTCTGGGCAGTGTCAGTCATCAGCACATTTACGGTCTGCTGTTTCGCGTGCTCTGGCCGTTGGTCGGCGGGCACCTGAGCTGCAGCGAGATGTTCGCCGATCCGGCACCGCTGCTGACGCTGGCGGCAGACCATCCGGGCGCGCTCTGGATCAGCAGCCCGGCGCAGCTACGCCGGCTGCAGGCCGATTGGCACTGGTCGTCGGCGCGCCTGCAGTCGGTGTTCTCCTCGGGCGGGCCATTGCCGGCGGGCGCTGCAGCCGAGTGCGCAGCGCTGTCGGGCTGCTGGCCGCTGGAGGTTTTCGGCAGTTCTGAAACGGGTGGCATAGGCTGGCGCACACAACAGGAAAGCAACACCGTCTGGCAGCCCATGCCCGGCATCCAGGTGCGCAGCAACGCCGATGGCGCATTGGAAGTTCGTTCGCCATATCTGCCCGATGATGACTGGCTGCCCATGGATGACGCGGTCACTGTGGATGCCGACGGGCGCTTTGCGTTGGGGCAGCGCCTGGACCGCATCGTCAAGGTCGAGGGCAAGCGGCTGTCACTGCCGGCGCTGGAACAGCGCCTTTGCGACCACGATTGGGTGACGGATGCGCGGGCCCTGCTGCTGAAGCGGCACCGGGAATCTGTCGGTGTTGCCGCTGTCCTGAGTGAGTCGGGTGTGACAGCTCTGCAGGATCTGGGTCGGCATGGCTTTAACCGCCAGCTGCGGGACTGGCTGCGGCAGGAGTTTGAGCCGGTCACGCTGCCGCGCTTGTGGCGCTATGTGGCGGCCCTGCCGGCAGATGCCCAAGGCAAGGTCCAGCAGGACAGGTTGCGCGCGTTGTTTACTGCGCCGGCACAGGGCATTCTGCCCCTGCAGCGGGCAGTCAGCCGCTTGTCCGAAGTCGACGTGCGGTTTGAGCTTTATGTAGATCCCGGCCTTACCTGCTTCGAAGGTCATTTTCCAGCCGTGCCCGTCGTCCCGGGCGTCGTGCTGATTGGTTGGGCCGACCAGCTCGCCCGTGAACAGCTTGATCTGCCGCCGCAGACAGGTGAGGTTCGGCAGCTGAAATTCAGCCAGCCGGTGCAGCCGGGCGCCTGGCTGCTGTTGCATCTTGAGTATCAGAAGCGCCGGAACATGCTCGCATTCCGGTACACCCGCGCCGACGATGGTGCCCCGGTTGCCAGTGGTCAGCTTGGTCTGATCGCGAAGGCCGCCGCGCCTGAGTCGGGCGATTCCAATTGAAGACGAGGTAGCGTGGACAGTTCTGCACAGCAACCGGTGGTATTCGACGGCTCGCCGCTGACACCTGCTGACATAGTGGCAGTTGCCGAGCAGCACCGCATGGCGGTGCTCAGCACAGCGCCGGAATTCGTACAACGCATTGATAAAGGCGCGGCCTTTGTCGAGCGCCTGTGGCAGGAAGACGGTGTGATCTATGGGGTTACCACAGGCTATGGCGACTCTTGCACCGTAGCCATTCCCGGCGCTTTGGTCGGCGAGTTGCCCGAGCACCTGTATACCTTCCACGGCTGCGGCCTGGGTGATGTGTTTAACCTGGCGGAGACGCGTGCCATAGTCGCGGCGCGGCTGGCCAGCCTGGCGCAGGGTTTCTCCGGTGTCCGCTATGCCTTGCTCGAACAACTGCAGCGCCTGCTGGCGCACGATATTCTGCCAGTCATCCCGCAGGAGGGTTCGGTCGGCGCCAGTGGTGATCTGACGCCGCTGTCTTATGTGGCGGCAGTGCTGGCCGGCGAGCGTGACGTCTTCTATGGCGGGGAGCGACGGCCCACCGCCGATGTTTTTGCTGAGCTCGACATCGCGCCGTTGCGCTTGGGTCCGAAGGAGACCCTGGCCGTGATGAATGGCACCGCTGTTATGACTGGTCTGGCCTGTCTGGCGCTGGAACGGTCGCGTTATCTGGCAGCGCTGTGCTGCCGCGTGACCAGCCTTGGCGTACTGGCCACGCAGGGCAATGCCAATCACTTCGAGCCACGCCTGTTTGCTGCCAAGCCGCATCCAGGGCAGGCTCGCTGTGCAGCGCGCATCTATGGCGATCTGGCGGACCATCAGTGGGACCGACAGGGCGCCCGCCTGCAGGATCGCTACTCGCTGCGCTGTGCGCCGCACGTCATCGGCGTGCTCGAAGATTGCCTGCCCTGGTTCACTGAAGTGGTGATGACAGAGCTGAACAGCGCCAACGACAATCCGTTGATTGATCCGGATGAGGAGCGTGTACTGCATGGCGGCCACTTCTACGGCGGGCACATCGCCTTCGTCATGGATTCGCTGAAAAATGCTGTGGCCAACCAGGCGGACCTGATCGATCGTCAGCTTGCCCAGCTGGTAGACACCAAATTCAACCACGGGCTGCCGGCCAATCTGAGCGGCGCCGAAGGCGAGCGTCAAGCTCTCAATCATGGCTTTAAGGCAGTGCAGATTGGCGCCTCGGCCTGGACTGCCGAAGCACTCAAACTCTGTATGCCGGCCAGCGTTTTTTCCCGGTCAACAGAGTGTCACAACCAGGACAAGGTCAGTATGGGGACTATCGCAGCCCGTGATGCGCTGCGGGTGTTGCAACTGACCGAGCAGGTAGTGGCCGCCGGATTGCTTGGTGCCTGTCAGGCATTGAACCTGAGGCTGCGGGACAGCGCATCCAACGCGCCAGCATTGACCGAGCCGGTGCAGGCCACGCTGGAGGCGGTTGCTCAGTGGTTCCCGTTGCTCATTGAGGACCGTCCGCTAGAAATCACCCTGCGCGAGACGCTGTCGCAGATCCAGAACCGGAGTCTGACGTTGTATGACTGACGCACGCTGGCAAACGGAAACGCTGATCGAAATTCCGTTTCATGATGTCGATATGATGCGCATTGCCTGGCATGGCAATTACGCCAAGTATTTCGAGATTGCGCGCTGTGCATTGCTCAGCGCTTTCGACTACGACTACCAGCAGATGCAGGACTCGGGTTATGCGTGGCCGGTCATTGAGCTGCATGTCCGCTATGCGCGGCCGCTGAGCTTTCAGCAGAAGATTCGGGTGCAGGCGAAAATTGTTGAGTATGAGAACCGCCTGAAAATCGCCTACGAAATTCGGGACCACGCGTCCGGTGCGCGGCTGACCCGTGGTCACACTGTGCAGGTGGCCGTAAAGATGCCCGAGGAGGAGATGTGCTTCTACTCACCACCGATACTGCTGCAGAAGCTGGGCGTTTCCGCCAACGCCTGAACTTGCGCGCATTTGGACTGGCGTCTCTGCTGGCAAGTGTTTTGGTGCTGCTGCCGGGTTCGGGCGTCTGGGCCGATACCGAAGCCGCTGCTGACAGCGTGGCTGTGGCGCCGATGCTCGATAGCGGTCAGGCTTTGCGTGCCGTGTTTCAGCAACAGCGCACGCTGCCGGATCTGGCAAGGCCGCTCCGTTCCGAGGGCGAGCTGATCTACCACCCGGATCAGGGTTTGATCTGGCGCGTTACGGCTCCGCTGCAGTCGGAAATGCTGATTCGGGACACCGGCGTTTACCAGGATGGCGAAGCCGTCGGGCAAGGCACAACCATGGCCGGCCTGCAGCCATTGTTTGCCGCTTTGTTTGGCGGGGACCGCAGTGCACTCAGCGAGCATTTTGAGCTGGAGGAAGCGCTCAATGGTGACCGCTGGACCCTGCAATTGACGCCAAAGACCGAGCCGCTTGCCAGCCTGCTGGCGGCGATGGAGGCTACCGGCACTGACGTGGTGGAAACGCTGCGCATCAAGGACCTCGATGGCGGCGAAACCCGACTCGAGTTCAGCAGCTACCGCAGCGAGGATGCCGACGACCCTGACATCAGGCAGGCGTTCGATGCCTACAATTAGAAGCGGTCTATGGCTGTGGCTGGGCCTGATGCTGGTGCTGCTGACGGTGACGCTATGGCGTTTCCCGGCTGAGCAGCCGCTGCAATACGACCTGCTGTCGCTGTTGCCTGAAACCGGCGATGCTGCTGAGCACGAAGCCGCGCGGTCGTTGGCAGCGCCGTTCGAGAACACCACGATCTGGGTCATCGGCGCCGACACGCAGGCTGAGGCGGTTGCCGCCGGGCAGGCGCTGTTTGAGCGGCTGACCGACATGCCGGAGCTGGCGCCTCAGGCACCAGGTGACAACCGGGCGGCTTATGAAGCCTTGATCGAGCGCCTCCACCCGTACCGGTGGCAGCTGTTGACGCAGGCCGATGCTGAGGCGGTCGATGATGACCCCGAACGCTGGATAGAACGTCAGCTTGCCCGGCAGTACGGCCTGATCGGTGCACTCAGTGGCCGCACGCTCAGAACCGACCCCTTTGGTCATTTCGGCCGTTATCTACAACCGCTGCAGGCGGGCCTGCCGGACGCTCAAATGGTCGACGGACTGCCGCTGGTACAGCATGACAGCCGCTACTTTGTGATTCTGCAGGCGCCCGTTACGGCCGCCGGTTATGACCTGGGAGACAGTGGCCTGCTCGACTTCTGGCAGAACACAGGATCCTGGGCCGAGGCGCAGGACTGGACGCTCATAGTTGGTGGTGTGCCCTTTTACACGGCTTATGGTGTTGAGAGCGGCGAGCGTGAAGTTCGGTTGATCGGTGGGCTCTCGCTGCTGGCCATTGTGCTGTTGCTGGTCTGGCGATTCCGGGCTGTTCGACCGCTGTTGGTCACCCTGTTGGTTGTGAGCGTGGGTATTGCCAGCGGAGCTGCGGCGACGCTGACGGTGTTCGGTCACCTGCATTTGCTGACGTTGGTTTTCGGCGTCACGGTGATTGGTGCGGCCGTTGATTATGCCTTTCACTACCTTGCCGACAGCCTGCGTCCGGGCTGGCAGCCGTTGGCCGGCATCCGCGGCATTCTGCCGAGCCTGCGCCTGGCACTGTTGTCCTCCGTGCTGGCCTTTTTGTCCCTGACTCTGGCGCCGTTTCCAGCACTCAGACAGGCTGCCGTATTCATGGCAGCTGGCCTGATCGGCGCCTGGCTGACCGTGGTGCTGTTGTTGCCTGCTCTGGTTCGGCCTGCCCGACGTGCGCGGCCGCCGGCGCCCTGGCAACCGGCGACACCCTGGCGGCTGCGCTGGCTGGTGCCGGCACTGTTGGTGCTGTGCCTGCCTGGCTGGCTGCTGCTTGAGCCGGTTGATGACGTGCGACTGCTCTATACCGCGCCGCCGGCACTGCAGGCCGACGAAGTCCGGCTTGCCGCCATGCTGGAAGCGCCTCAGGGCAACCGTTTCCTGCTGCTCAGGCAGCAGGACGGCGAATCTTTGCTGGCAAAGGCGGCCGCACTGAAGCCGGTGCTCAGCCGCTGGCAGGAAGACGGAATAATAGGTGGTTGGCAGTCGCTGACGGATCTGGTGCCGTCAGCGGAGCAGCAACTGGCCAATCGAGCCCGGTTCGAGCAGCTCGCCGACAGCGCCGCCGTGGCCCAGTACTTGACGCACCTGGGCTTTGCGGATGCAGACATTGATGCTGTTGTTGCCGACATCAGGCAGGACAGGGGCGTGCTGACACCGGAACAGATACTGCCCTGGCTCGATTTGCGTTATCAGGCACTGTGGCTGGGTTGTGGCGAGCGAGACTGCCGCATGGCGGTCCGGCTTGGTGGGGTGACCGAGCCGGCTGCGATTCGTAATTGGGCCGGCGAGCAGTCGGGCATCAGCTTTGTAGACACGGTAGGCGACATCAACGCGGCGTTGCAGCATTATCGACACGTCAGTTTGGTCATGCTGGCGTTGGCGCTGTTGGCCGCCGGCCTGGTGCTCACGGTGGCTTTGGGCTGGCGCCGCGGGCTGCGCGTGCTGGCCGTGCCGGCACTGGCGATGCTCAGCAGCCTGGCAGTCATCGGATATCTGGGCGCCATGCTGAGCCTGTTTAATCTGCTGGCCCTGTTGCTGGTCTTGGGGGTCGGGATCGACTACGCTCTGTTTTATCATTGCGCCAGACCGGACGGGCGATCCAGCGCAGCGCTCGCAATCGGGATGGCCGTGCTGACCACAGCGCTCGCCTTTGGTCTGCTGGCATTCTCGCAAACCCCCGTCATCAGCGCTTTCGGAGTGACCCTGCTGCCCGGCCTATTGGTTGCCTGGCTGCTGGCGTTGCTTACAGCAACTTCCGAAGGCGAAACGGACAAAGAGTCGCGTGACTTTGGAGGGCGGTTATGAGCCAGGAACAGGATGTCATTATTATCGGCGCGGGCCCGTCGGGAGCTATTGCAGCTGCGCTGTTGGTCAAGCGTGGATACCGGCCGCTGGTGCTTGAACGCGCGACCTTTCCGCGCTTTTCGATTGGCGAGAGCCTGCTGCCACAGTGTATGGCCTTCATTGAAGAAGCCGGCATGATGGACGCGCTACAAGCCAACGCCGAAGTGCTGGGCTTCCAGTACAAGGATGGCGCTGTATTCGATCGAGGCGACCAGCACGATCAGTTCCGATTTGAAGAAAAATTCAGCCCGGGCTGGGGCACCACCTTCCAGGTTCGGCGGGCCGAGTTCGACAAGCTGTTGGCTGATGAGGCGGAAAAGGCTGGCGCAGATGTGCGCTACCAGCAAGAAATCATTGATGTGGATGTCTCCGGCGAGCGGCCCAAAGTCCGCGTTCGCGACCTGCGCGACAACAGCGAACAAACACTGACGGCGAAGTTCCTGCTCGACGCCAGCGGCTTTGCCCGTGTATTGCCGCGCCTGCTGGACCTGGAAGCACCCTCAAACTTTCCGGTACGCCAGGCCATCTTTACCCACGTTGAAGATCGCATCAGCTCATCAGACTTTGACCGCAACAAGATTTTGATTACCGTACATCCGACCATCCATGATGTCTGGTACTGGACCATCCCGTTCTCTGACGGGCGTTGCTCGCAGGGCGTGGTTGGTGAAGCTGAAGTGCTGGCCAAGGTGGCCGGTGACAGCCCGATGGACAAACTCAAGCAGCTCGTCAGCGAGGCACCTGATTTGAACCGGCACCTGGCCAATGCGGTGTGGGACATGCCGGCACGCGAGATGACCGGCTACAGCGCCAACGTCAAATCCCTGCACGGCCCGCACTATGCGCTGCTCGGCAATGCCGGCGAGTTCCTGGATCCGGTGTTTTCCTCCGGGGTCACCATTGCAATGAAATCCGCGAGCCTGGCTGCGGAGGTGCTCGACCGGCAGTTCCGTGGCGAGGTGGTCGATTGGGAGCAGGATTTCGCGCAGCCGCTGCAAAGCGGTGTGAAAACCTTCCGCACCTATGTAGAAGGCTGGTACGAAGGCGGATTCCAGGATGTGCTCTTCTACGATGAGAAGGCGGAAGACATCAAGGCGATGATCAGCTCAATTCTGGCTGGTTATGCCTGGGACACCGACAATCCCTTTGTTCGCGACAGCAAACGCCGCCTCGCGGTGCTGGTTAAAATATGTCGCGGTATCTGATCTGGTTGCTGTCCGTACCGGTCCTGGCATTGCTGCTCTTGGGCTGCGCCAGCCGCGATGAGCCGGCTCTGGTGCCGGACCGGGCGCTTGCCACGCCGGAGACTTTGCCTGGACAGCAGTTCGAGCAGCGCCTGACGGCGGAAGCGTCCGGGCGATCGCAGCAATTCTGGGTTGTTGGCCAGCTCTGCGGTGACCGCTTTGATCTCAGGTTTCTGACGCCCGCAGGGCTGCCGCTGCTGCACGTGCGACAACAGGGCACCGCCATTGAGGCGCTGTCCGGGCGTGCTCTGCCTGGCGCTCTGACAGCGGAGCGGATACTGGCAGATTTGCAGTTGGTCTACTGGCCGGTGCAGGCACTAGAGGGTGCGTGGGATGTGGCCTGGGCCGTGCAGGTACACCCGCGGCAGCGTCTGCTAACCTTCCACGACGACGTGCTGGTCGAAGTGCGCTATGCCGAAGCCGAGCAGGCGCCATGGCGCGGCCTGGTGACGCTGGAACACCGGCAGTTGGATTACCGGCTCGAGGTGGAAACGCTCGAGCGTCAAATTGACGAATGTCAGCATCAAGACGGTTGAGAAGAGGTTTATGAAGGTTGCGGTTGCCGACACGCTGCCCCACGCCGGTCGTATGCTGTTGCTCGACGACATACTGGTCTGTACGCCCGACAGTCTGTCGGCACGACTCAGCGTGCGCGCGTTGCCGGGCTTGCCCGCCAGCGAAGACAGTCTGCCGGCCTGGGTGGGCCTGGAGTACATGGCTCAGGCCGTGGCAGCCTGGGCCGGGCAGCGTGAGCTGACTCGCGGACGCCAGGTGCGCCCGGGGCTGCTGCTGGGTACGCGGCTGTTTAAAAGTACACTGGCGCGCCTGCCACTGGGTCTGAGCCTGGAAGTGGCGATTCACAAGGTCCTGGAAGACAGTACTGGCGTTGGTGTGTTCGACTGCGAGGTGCGTGCGCCGGGGCTTGTGCAGTCGGCTGAGATCAAGGCCTTCATGCCTGAAGATGTCTATGCTTACTTGAAGGATGGTCAGAATGACGGATAAACGGGTCCTGGTGACCGGTTCAAGTCGCGGTATCGGCCGTGCCATCGCCTTGCGGCTGGCGCGGGAAGGTTTTGTGCTGACGCTGCATTGCCGCAGCCGCCTGGAAGAGGCGCAGGCCGTGCAGCAGGCCATTGAGGCCGAAGGCGGGCGCGTGGATGCCACATTGCAGTTCGACATCGCTGACCGTGATCAGGCGCGTGCCGCGCTGGAGGCGGATGTCAGTGAACGCGGCGCGTGGTTTGGTGTGGTTTGCAATGCCGGTGTAACCCGTGACGGCGCCTTTCCAGCCTTGTCAGGCGAAGACTGGGACAGCGTCCTGCACACCAACCTTGATGGCTTTTACAACGTACTGCAGCCTTTGATCATGCCGATGGTGCGGCGTCGCGCACCGGGACGGATCGTGACGCTGGCGTCTGCTGCCGGTCTCATGGGCAACCGCGGGCAAGTCAATTACTCAGCGTCCAAAGCTGGTATCATCGGTGCTACGAAAGCCCTGGCGCTGGAGCTTGCCAAACGCCAGATTACGGTGAACTGCGTAGCGCCCGGGCTTATTGAAACGGACATGACGGAAGAGGTTCCGCTCGAGCAGATGCTGGAGATGATACCGGCGCGCAGGGTGGGAAAACCCGAGGAAGTGGCCGCTGCAGTCAGCTATCTGATGAGCGACGATGCCGCTTACGTGACGCGCCAGGTCATATCCGTCAATGGGGGGCTTTGCTGATGCGACGCGTGGTGGTAACCGGGATGTCCGGACTGTCTCCTGTGGGACAGGACTGGGCAACGGTACGCGAACACCTGGCCAACGGGCAGACCGGCATCCGGTACATGGATGAGTGGGATCGCTACGAAGGCCTGCTGACTCGACTTGGCGGTCCGGTTGACGATTTTTCCAAACCCGCGCATTACAGCCGCAAGGCAACCCGCAGCATGGGACGCGTGTCGTTGATGGCAACGCGTGCGACTGAGCTGGCACTGACCCAGGCCGGCTTGCTGGATGATCCGGTGCTGCAAAGTGGCCGCACCGGTGTGTCTTACGGCTCATCCACCGGCAGCACCGATGCCGTCAAGGACTTTGCCGGCATGTTGATCAAGGACACCACGGCCGGGCTCACAGCTACGACCTATATCCGCATGATGTCGCACACGGCGCCGGTGAATATCGGCGTGTTCTTCGGTCTGCAGGGCCGCGTCTATACCACGTCGAGCGCCTGCACCTCGGGCAGTCAGGGAATCGGCTACGCTTTTGAGGCGATTCGCAGTGGTGCACAGGATGTGATGGTGGCCGGCGGCGGGGAAGAACTCTGTCCGACGGAAGCGGCTGTTTTTGATGCATTGTTCGCCACCTCAACTCGCAACGACGAGCCAGGCAGCACCCCGCGCCCGTTCGACAAAGCCCGGGATGGCCTGGTGATCGGCGAGGGCGCCTGCACACTGATCCTTGAGGCGCTGGATCATGCCGAGGCACGTGGCGCGACCATACTGGCTGAACTGGTTGGTTTTGCGACCAACTCTGACGGCCGACATGTGACGCAGCCGCATGCCGAGACGCAGCAGCGTGTCATCGAGCTGGCTCTTGCCGATGCCCAGCTGGCGCCTGACGCTATTGGCTATGTCAGTGCCCATGGCACGGCCACCGACCGCGGCGATGTTGCTGAAACAACGGCCACACGCAACGCACTGAAGCGGGCCGTGCCCATCAGTGCCTTCAAGAGCTTTACCGGTCATACCCTGGGTGCCTGTGGTGCCCTGGAAGCCTGGGTGGCCATACAGTCAATGAACGAGTCCTGGTTCCATCACACGGCGAACCTCACAGACGTTGACCCGGATTGTGCCGAGCTGGACTACATTCAGGGTGAGGGCCGGCGTATCGACTGCGAGTATGTGATGAGCAACAACTTTGCGTTTGGTGGCATCAACACCTCGCTTATATTCCGCCGCTGGCAGTAACTAGCGCGCCTCAAGCATCTTGTTTGCAACATGAGCGATTACAGCAGCGAAGCAGGCGATCCCATGACAACTGACGCGGTGTTGGATCGGGCGCAGGTCGAAGCGCTGATTCCGCATGCGGGTGTCATGTGTCTGCTCGATGCGGTGCAGACCTGGCGTGACGATCACATCTGCTGTCTGGCCCATTCGCACCGTGACCCCGCCAACCCATTGCGTGACGCTGACGTCCTGCCGGTCGTGGCCGGCATTGAGTATGCCGCCCAGGCCATGGCCGTTCATGGTGGCCTGATAGGCCGTAATGACGGTGTGCCGCGTATCGGGTATCTGGCTGTACTCAATGACGTGCGCTGGCAGGTTGCGCGGCTCGACAACCAGGGAGAGACGTTGCTGGTTGAGGCTCGAGTTGAACAGTCTCTGACCGACAGCCGCAGCTACAGCTTTCAGCTGCGCAGCGTCGACGATGCCGGCACGGGCGAAGTGCTGCTGAGTGGCACGGCTCTGGTGGTGTTGGAATCCAGCGAGGCGGCATCCTGATGTCCGGTCAGCAGCCGATTTTGGCATCCGGCGGCGTCAGCTTCAGAGTCCGGCGCTGGGCCGGTTGGGCTCCAGGGCTGGAGTCGGCAGCAGACTGGGCAGACTGGGCGCAGGGAAACCGCAGTCTGGATCCAGCAGCCCCACCACCGCGGCCGGCTGACGTGCCTGCCATGCTCCGGCGACGTACCAGCCCATTGTCGAAAGCAGCGCTGCAGGCGCTTTATACCTGTGCCGAGGGGGAGCACCACAGGCGAGTGGTGTTCGCGTCACGTCATGGCGAACTGACGCGCAGCACCGGATTGCTGGAAGACCTGGCCAGGCAGGAACCGCTGTCGCCCAATGCCTTCAGTCTGTCGGTGCACAACACAGTGCTGGGTATCTACTCCATTGCCAGCGCCAATCAAGCGCCCGGTAGCGCCATCGCAGCCGGCCTCGACAGCCTGCCGGCCGGCGTTCTGGAAGCGGTCGGGTACCTGCAGCGCGGCGAGCCGGAAGTGTTGCTGGTGGTGGCCGATGATGCGGTGCCGGATTTCTATCAGCCCTGGCTGGCTGACGAGCCGCCGCTGATGGCGGTAGCAATGTTGCTGGCGCCGCCTGACGCCGAAGGCACGCATTGGCGGCTCCAGGCCCAGCCGAAGGCAGGCGCCGGGGAAGCCGATCGGTCAGAGGCCGCGGTGTCACCGCTTCCCGCCTGGCTCCGCCTGCTCGCTGGCGGTGGCAGCCGTCTGGTCAGCCCTGGAGAGCAGCACGACTGGTGCTGGGAACGGCTTTGACGGGGCTGAACTACTATTGGCGGCTGCTGGCAACGGGCTATAACTTCCTCACCTTCAGCCTGGGCGGTTTGCTGATCGCACTGACCCTGCTACCGCTGGCCCGCGTGCTGCCGGGTTCCCAGGCGCGCCGCCAGGCGCGTGCCAGGCAGGTCGTATGCCAGGTGTTCCGCTACTTTGTCTGGCAGATGCAGTTTACCGGGGTCATTACCTTTGATCCGGGCGATGTGCGCCGGCTGCAGCGTGAGGCGCGCGGGCGCCTGGTCATTGCCAACCACCCGTCGCTGATTGATGTGGTGTTGCTGATGTCGCTGCTGCCGCACAGTTGTTGTGTGGTCAAGCAGGCCATGTGGCGCAATCCCTGGCTGGGCGGTGTGATGCGCGGCGCCGGCTACATCAGCAATGCGGCCGAATCGGATGAGTTGCTCAGCCGCAGCCAGGCCGTGCTGGCCCACGGTTATCCGCTGGTGATGTTTCCCGAAGGAACGCGTACAGTGCCGGGCGAACCGCTGCAATTCCAGCGCGGAGCAGCCAATATTGCCGTGCGACTGCGCGCCAGTCTGCTGCCTGTGGTGATACGCTGTGAGCCACCAACCCTGCGCAAATCCGAGCCCTGGTATCGGATTCCGCCGCGCAAGGCGCACTACACCCTGCGGGTACAGGCGCCGATTGATCCGGCGCAGGTGATTGATCTGGAAGCGCCGCCTTCGCTTGCGACGCGTCATTTGAATCAGTATCTGGAAAACTACTACAGGAGAGTGATCGACAATGCATGATCTGGGACAGGAATTGAAAGAGCTGATCATTGATTGTCTCGATCTCGACGACGTAACCCCGGCCGATATACAGGATGAGGAGCCGCTCTTCGTGGATGGCCTTGGACTGGATTCCATCGATGCGCTCGAGCTTGGCATGCACATCCAGAAGAAGTACAACGTCAAGCTTGATGCCAACGACAAGGCCACCAAAGAACACTTCGCTTCAGTCAATGCGCTGCGACGCTTTTTGGAGTCGGAAGGCGCAGCTGCCAGCTGATTGAGGCGGCGCCGTTGGCTTTCAGACCCTGCCTGCTGATTCCCTGTTACAACCACGGTCGGCAGATCGGGCGAACGCTGGCCGGTCTGTCCGGTTACCGGTTGCCCTGTCTGCTGATTGATGACGGCAGTGAGGCATCGACGGCAGCGGAAGTCGATCGCCTCGCCACCAGGCATGCTTGGGTGCAGGTGATCCGGTTGCCTCAGAATCAGGGTAAGGGTGTCGCCGTCGCCGCCGGACTGACCGCTGCGATGCGGCAAGGCTACAGTCATGCGTTGCAGATCGATGCAGATGGGCAGCATGACGCCGGTGATGTTCCCAAGTTGCTGGCAGTGGCGGAAACGGAGCCCGAGGCGCTGGTCAGTGGCTTGCCGAACTTTGGTGACGACATGCCTGGTGCTCGCCGCTATGGCCGCTACATCACGCACTTCTGGGTCTGGGTGGAAACACTGTCATTTGAGATCAAGGATTCCATGTGTGGCTTTCGCGTCTATCCGGTAGCAGCAACGCTTGCTGCACTGCGCGGCCAGCGCATCGGTCGGCGTATGGATTTCGACACGGACATCATGGTGCGCCTGTACTGGGCGGGAACGCCGGTGCGCTTCGTGCCGACCCGCGTCGTATATCCGCCAGATGGTGAGTCGCGGTTCGCGCCATTGATGGACAACCTCCGGATCAGTTGGATGCACACCAGGTTGGTGTTTGGCATGTTGCTGCGGTTGCCGTTCCTGTTGGGCCGGCGCCTGCGTCAAAGGCGCGGGAGGAACGGCTGATGCCGACATCCGAACGGCCTGCCGAGGCGCACTGGTCGGAACGTGCGGAACGGGGCAGCTTCTGGGGTCTGTGGTTTGTTCTGCAGCTGTATCGGATACTCGGGCGTCGTGGGCTCTATCTGCTGCTGTACCCCATCATCGCCTACTTCTATCTCACCAATCCCACAGCCAGACGTCATTCGCGACAATTCCTTGAGCGCGTATATGAGCACGGTGGCCTGGCGCAGCCGCCCCGGGCACGCGACCTGTTCCGCCACTTTTTCAATTTCGGTGAGAGCATGGTTGATCGGCTCGCCGGCTGGGCCGGTGACTGGCCGGATCAGGCCATTCGAATTATCGACAACGAGCCGCTGATGTCGCAGATGGACAGTGGGCGAGGTGCCCTGGTGATCAGTTCTCACTTGGGTAACATTGAGATGTCGCGCCTGCTGCCGGATGATTATGGCTGGCGCATTCATCCGCTCGTCTATCAGGCTCACGCGCCGGGCATCAACCGGCTGCTCAAGCAGGCCAATCCGGATGCGGACTTGAACCTGATCGACATCAGCAATTTCGGGCCACACACAGGCGTGGAGCTTGAAGCTGTGCTGGATCGTGGCCAGTGCATTGCCATTGCCGGTGATCGCACACCGCCGGGGCTGAGCCGGCATGTGGCCTGGGCGGACTTTCTCGGCAAGCCGGCACCGTTTCCGACCGGACCCTTTGTGCTGGCGGCGCTGTTGCGCTGTCCCGTGTACCTGCTGCATTGCGTCAAGGACGCGCAAGGCTATCGTGTTGAAGTTGAGCGCCTGACCACGCAGGTCACCTTGGCGCGGCGCAGCCGTCAGGAAGATCTGCAATACTGGGTTGGACAGTATGCGCGGGCGCTGGAAGCGCGCGTACTGCAGGATCCGCTGCAATGGTTTAACTTTTACGATTTCTGGAACCAGTCATGACGGCATCAACGACTGAGTACTACTTGAATGCGCTGGGCATGTGTTGTGCGCTGGGTGACAACCCGGAAGCAGTGCTCAGCAACCTGCATGCCGGGCAGGCGCCGGGCATGCAACAGAAGTCGGGATGGATTCCCGAGCGGGATGTTCATGTCGGAACGGTTCAGGCCGCGCTGCCGGCCTGGCCGGAAACGCTGTCTGATTTCGCATCCCGCAACAGCAGGCTGCTGGCGGAAGCTGCGCGGCAGATTGGTCCCGACATCCAGCGCCTGCGGCAGCGATACGGCGCTGACCGCATCGGCGTCGTCATCGGCTCCAGCACATCGGGTATTGCCGAAGGCGAGCGCGCCATTGCGCAGTCGGTCAGTGCCGGCTCGGTACCGTCCGGCTATCACTATCGCCAGCAGGAAATCGGTAGCCCGGCGCTGGCGCTGGCGCGTCTGCTTGAACTCAGCGGTCCTGCCTACACCATTTCCACCGCCTGTACGTCCAGTGCACGAGCGCTGGCATCGGGGCGCAATCTGTTGCAGCTGGGCCTGTGTGACGCGGTACTGGTGGGCGGCGCGGACTCACTGTGCCGGCTGACACTGAACGGATTTGCGGCGCTTGATGCCGTATCAGCGGGGCGCTGCCGGCCCTTCTGTGTGGATCGCGACGGCATCAATGTCGGTGAAGGTGCGGCGCTGTTCGTGCTGAGCCGGGAGCCGGGCGCGGTGCGCCTGTTGGGTATTGGCGAATCGAGCGATGCCCATCACATTTCAGCGCCGGAACCGGAGGGGCGTGGCGCGGAAGCGGCGATGCGTGGTGCACTGGCCGACGCGGGCATGGCGCCGGCAGCCGTGCACTACATCAACCTGCATGGCACGGCCACACCGCTGAACGATGCGATGGAGAGCCGTGCAGTCCACCGGGTATTCGGTGATCAAACCCCATGCACATCGACCAAGGCGCTCACCGGGCACACGCTTGGCGCCGCCGGGGGCATTGAAGCGGCCTTGTGCTGGTTGCTGTTGCAGGATGCGCGTGGCGAGGTGCCGGCACAGCGTTTCGATACCGCACCAGACCCGGACCTGGCGCCCATTGGCCTGCTGCATGGGCCGCTGGCGCTGCCGGCGGCGGGCACGGGGCGGGTAATGCTCAGCAATTCCTTCGCGTTCGGCGGCAATAACTGTTCACTGCTGCTGGGTACCTGAAATGCGCTGACCGCTGCCGCTCAGATCGCTGTCCAGCGTCAGCGGCTGCAGGCGGGCACCGCGCCACTGCCAGTGGCTGGGTTACCCCAGCGGCCGCGTGGCCTGTGCCTCCCGTTGCTCGAGCAGCACCACTCCGAGCTGGTAGTCGGCGAAGTCCGGCTGCTCAAAGAGTGGAAAGTGCCAGAAGTGTACCTGCTGATCGGGGGCTGTATCGGGCGGCAATTGCAGCGCTGCGCCATCCTGTACGCGCGTGATGTGGGTGTGCGACAGCGTTCGCGACAGACCCAGGCCGCTGGCCTTGGCAAACGCCTCTTTCAGGGTCCAGTACTGAAAAAAGCGGGTCCGGGCCTGATCCGGCCCCAGAGCCTGGATGTCCCGTTGTTCCGCCATCGAGAAGTAGCCACGGGCGATCATGCTGATGTCGTTGTGGCGCTGGCGGTACTCGACGTCAACGCCTATAGGTGCCGGCCCGGTGCAGACCACCGCAAGGTCATGGCTGTGCGACAGATTGATGTGCAGGTGCGGGAAGTCGGCCAGGTGCGGCTTGCCGAGTTCGTCGGCGCTGATGATCGCAGCCTTGGGCTCAATGCCGTATTTGCTGTGCAGCAGCAGACGCAACAGGGCGCGGCCAGTCAGGAAGCGTTCCCGGGCCGCGGCTCGTTGCAGGCCTTCATAGCGGCGCTTCTCCGGCTCCGACAGCAGTTCAAGCCAGTGTTCGAAAGCCCCGCGGGCTGTGCTGATCCGGCAGATCAGAATTTGTACATTGTCATCGCGCATGAAACGCCTTTGCCGCTATGCTTGTCTATTATGACCATGCCCCAGTCCAAACCTGAAACCGCAGCACCGTCGCTGGGCAGCGGCGCGCCTCAAGAGATGGGCGCGCCTGATCTCAGAGATGCGCCGACGCCACAGAACTGGGCCGA
>SKXG01000109.1 GCA_007128525.1 Pseudomonadales bacterium
AAGCACTTCGCCAGCAGTGCCGTCCCAGCCTGGTTCATCCATCTGCCAGTGGCCCAGCAACGGCTGGCACAGGCGGGCGCTGGCATCCGCATTCAAGCCGGCCAGTTGGTTGGCGTATAGCTCGGCCACCTCCGCGTTCGTCAGAGCATGGTCGTAGATCAGCAACTCATCGACCAGGCCGCGGAAGGTTTGAAAGTACGCAAAGTTACCCAGCGAGCTCTGGGCCTGACCGACGATCAGCCCGCCATCAGCCACGTCCAGTCTGCGCGGGGGCGTGTCCATGAAACTGGCCACCTGATTGCCGTTCAGGAAAAACCTGTTTTGTGGCCCATCGCCGACCCACAGCAAATGGTGCCACTGCCCGTCTG
Source organism: Pseudomonadales bacterium (assembly GCA_007128525.1). Lineage (GTDB taxonomy): Bacteria > Pseudomonadota > Gammaproteobacteria > Pseudomonadales > Azotimanducaceae > SKXG01. The sequence continues at coordinate 369 of SKXG01000109.1, forward strand.
CCACACTCGGAATGCCAAAACTCTGCGCAGAGCCGCGCAAGCGCAACACCAAAGTGCTGCTACCAAAGAATCCGATTTGCAGCTCCTGGTTCTCAGTGGCGTTGGCAGCCGAGAGCAATGTCTGAATGCCATCGTATTCCGTATTGATCCAGATGGAGATGCTGAACCGGGACAGACCATTCAAGGCGGCCGCATCGGGCTGCAAATATTGTCCGCGACTGTTGGCGCTGAGGTCCGCACCCCGACACAGAAAGCCTTCTTCAATGCTGTCGACGCCCACGGCTCTGGCCGTGTTGAAGTTGCCCTGGCTGTCAATCAGCTCCCCCGGCGTGCCATCCCAGCCGGGGGTGTCCATGCGCCACTCGGCAATCAGTGCCGCCCGCACTGGCACGGCCATCAGCAACAGGCTTGCGAGCATCGCCAGCGTACACAGCGCCTTTAAGCGATTGCTCATGGCCGGGCCCTCAACAAAATCTCGCGTTCAGCACTCCCCCCGCCGGCGATGCACCGTCCCAGGCTAACGAGATCATAGTGGGGCAAGTCATCTATGACGGTCTGCTGGCAGCGCACCTCAGCGCTGCAGCCGTTCAGACCCGGCTCACTGAATTCAAAGGTTCGGTCGCTGCAACTGCCGCTGCCATAGGGTGCGAAAACGCGATTCAAACCCAATGCGGCACCACTCTCGGCTGCTGCAAAGGCCTGCACTGACAGAACATCCTGGCTGTAGGCGGCGCTACTCGTTCGCACCAGGCTGGCAACTGCCAGCGCCAACAGGGCGACCACCACGATCAGGAAGATCGCGCTGATCAAACCGAAACCCTGTGCGCGATCAGGGTACATTGCGCACCTGCACGCTGTGCCGAATACGCAGGCGATCATCGCCGGATACAAACATCAGATCGATGCTGACTACCGCATTGCGGGTGAGGCTTGCCGCTTCCACTTCAAACGGCGGGTTATCCAATTGCAATCCAGTGCCAACGAGCCCGCGCTGCGGCATGTTCGCAGGCAGCGACGTGGGCGCAGGCTGACTATTCATAAAGCCATAATCGCTGAAGCGCCAGAGTCGGCCCTCGTGCACGCAATAGCTCACCGGTTGGCTGATCAGATAGAAGCGACTCGTGGGTGAGTGCTCCGGGAAAGCATGCGGCGCCGCGAAATTCACGCGCACTTTGCCTTCGGCATCAGGCGGCTCCAGCGTGACTGCCGGGGACACGGGGCCTGGGCTGGCCAAAGCATAGATATCCGCCACCTGCACCGGGAACACCGCCATTCGCAACGAATCGCCGCCGATATTGCCAATGAGTGGCACACTGACCGCGTGATCCTCACTGCTGCCCACCGGCAGCTGCAAATAGCTGCCACCAGCATCCGCCTCAACGAATTCTATGCACTGCCCGTTGCTGCGCAGACTGCCAGGCAGTGCATTGCGGAGCTCCCGTTCCAATCGCCCCAGAGCCAAGCGTGCATTGCTGGCCAATTCGGAGCGGTCAAGGGCGCTGGCATAGCCCAGACTCGCATGGCGGATGTAGGTGACGCTGCCGGCAGCAAGGATACCCAGCACCAGGATCACCACGACCAGCTCTACCAGACTGAATCCGGCATGATGGCGCATCAGAAATTCCCCCGATAGGCAGCCAATACCAGTTCGCTGCCGGAGGGGTCGCTGACCCGAACCTGCATAACTTTGGCATCCTCGCTGGCATCAAGCGCAAATTCGGATTGTTCTGCGGCACTGGCATAACGAACGGCCACCCGTACCCGATAACCGTTGTAGCCGGATCGCGGGTTGCCATCGATGTCCAATGGCGGGCTTTCATCCAGGCCGTCGTAGTCGTTGATGCTGGTAAAGGCGGCGCGGGGGCCGCTGGCACCAAAGGTGTCAGCCGCTGCGCAGCTTAGGGTATCAGGATGACAAGGCGGCATGCCGCCGACAGGTGTGTTGGCGTCGAATTTCTGGCCCAGCATCTCATCCAAATAGGCCTGGGCCAGCGCCACTGATTGCGCCTGCGACAGGCCATGGCTCTGATATCTCAGACCATAGCTCAGGCTATAGGTGATCCCCAGCATGGCAATGGCGATCAACACCATGGCCACAATCAGCTCTACCAGCGTAAAACCGAGGCTGGTACGTGTTGCTGGTGCTCGGCTAGATGCAGGCTTCACGGTAGGCATATCCCAGCGCTCCGATACACACCAGGTAGCTGGCGCCGCCGGATATCGACAGCTCCAGACCCAGCGACACATCCAGGCTCTCACTGCCTACCAGAGCGCTGTCCAATCCACCGCGGCCGTCAAAGACCAGTTGCAACGCCTGGCTCGCCCCCAACTGCCATTGTTCAGTGCCATTACGCAGACTGATCTGCGTATTGCCGCGGTCAAGTTCGCGTACATGCAGTTGGGTAGCGCCATTGTCATCCTGCCAATGGATCTGCAGGCGCCACTGATCGGCCGGCGCATCCAACAGCAGACCAATCTGGCCACCGCGCCGCGATTGGGCGCTTTGTTGGCCCAGCCGGGTTTGTGCCACAACTTCCTGCGCTACCAGAGCCGGACCGAAGGAATCCGGCCCAACCATTCTGCTCATGGCAAACAGCGAAATGACACCCAGAATCACAATGACGCTGACCAGTTCCACCAGGGTGAAACCGGCCAGCTGTCGATACCCGCTCACGCTCATGCCAGTCACGCTGGCGACTCAAGCTGCTGGTTAGGGCAGCGTCGCAGTGCCGCGTGCCACCGAGCCCGCTGTGGACGAGTAAACCAAAGTCGGGATCACCGCGCCTGAGCGAACTGTTGCCGAAGTGTAGTGGTAGACGCAGTTCGGGGCATCGAAGACCGCCACAAAATCGCTGCGTGGATCACTGCCTGCTGCCGAAGCAACACCGGCCAGATCTGCCGCGGTAGCGATGGAGGGATGGCCTGCCTGCAGCAAGCCGCTATACACCGCCAGGCAATCCGTCGAAGTCGACACATCACTGGTGCCATTCACGGCTGTGCCATAAGGATAACCATCTTCATTCACCAGCAAACTGCCAAATGGCACCAGTGCCGTATCCGGGTCAGGCCGGCCTTCAGCCACCCACTGGGCGTGATACAACGACACACCAGTCTGCAAGCTGCCCATTACGCCAGACACCACGGAGTCATGGGCCTGATCATCGACGTTCATGAATCGCGGCAAGGCAGTAGCTGCCAGAATGCCGAGCAGAATGATCACCACGACCAGCTCGATAATGGTGAAACCAGATTGGGACTTCATGGCTAACTCTCCCTGTTAAATTGTCGAGCCGCACAGGGGCAGGCAAACCTGACCGCTAACACTGCTCCTGTACAAAGATTAGTCCAATATCGGAAATCTGCCGGGGCTCAACGGCCAATCGGCCATAAATTCGCCAAAACGTGAAGAGGTTAGTTTATGGCCACACCTGATAGATCCCAGAGCGGCAGAAACACACCCAGGGCCAACACCAGCACCATGGCGCCGATGGCGATGATCAGGATAGGCTCGATGGCATCCGTGAGCTGTTTGAGCTCGTAGTCGACTTCTTCCTCGTAGAACCCGCCTGCCTGGCGCAGCAGCTCATCCACCGAGCCGGTCTCTTCACCAACCGCAATCATCTGCAAGACCACCGGCGTAAACATGCCTGAGCTGCGCGCGGTCTGGGTAATGCTTTCACCGCGCTCCACGCCCTGGCGCATGCCTCTGATTTGCCCGGCCATGTAGCTGTTGCCAATGGCATTGGCCACTACAGACAAGCCCTGTGTTATGGGCACACCCGCCTGCATGACCATGGCGAACGTCTGGCAGAAGCGTGCCAGATTGATGCGTTCGTAAATGCTGCCCAATATGGGCAACCTGAGTTTCCAGTAGTCCCACCGCAGCCGGCCATCACTGGTGCGCAGATACCGCCTCAGGCCGTACCAGACCGCTATGGCGAGCAGCAGCATCAGCATGTAGTAATCGACGAAAAACTGGGAAACAGCCAGCAAAACCCTTGTCTGCCAGGGCAGCTCGGCATCGAACTTCAGAAAAACTTCAGCAAAGGCCGGAATCACAAAGAGATTCAAGATGGCGATGGCAATGCCGATCGCAATCATCACGAACATGGGATAGCGGGTCGCTGACTTGACCCGCTTGGCAGTCTCACGCTCGAGCTCCAGATACTGCGCAACCCGTTTGAAGGCCTCATCGAGCTGACCGGTGTTCTCACCAACATGTATGACGCTGACATAGAGATCGCTGAACACGCGGCCGTGACGTTTCAACGCCGATGCCAGATCAGTGCCGGCTTCCAGGTCGGTCGTCACCTCCAGCAGTACCTCACGCAAATACTGATTGCGCGATGACTCCGCCAGACCCCGCATGGCGCGCACTATGGGCACGCCGGCACGCATCAGGCTGGCCATCTGATGGCTGAGCATGATCAGCTCATCGATACGCACGCGGCGCAGTTGGCGCAGCGCGTCAGTGAGCCAGGTTCGCGCATCCAGGTCCGCATCGCTGCGTTGCACACTGGCCGGCTCAATCCGCAACGGCACACTGCCTGCCGCCTGCAAGCGTTGTGCAACGGCCACGGCTGAGGATGCCTCTATCTGGCCCTGGGTCGGGCGCCCTTCGCTGTCTCTGGCACTGAAATCAAATTTCGGCATGACGCAACTGCCTCCGGTCAGGCATCCGGACGCTGATTAGCAATGGCGCCACCATTCATCTGGGATGAGATTTCTGGCTTGCCACTGAGCCACTCCATACTGACATCGCCCGCACCAAGCGGATCAACGCCCTCTATCTTCAGGTCTTCGACCTGGCCGGACAGCGCCATTGCCTCGGACAGCGTAGTCACGCCCGCCAACGCATAGTCCAGAGCATTGAGTACCAGTGGTCGATAACCCGGTTGCAGTCGAGCCTGGCGGGCAAAGGTCTCACTATTGCCCGAGCGCAACGTCTGGGCCAGGTTTTCATCCAGCTCGAGCAACTCAAAAACCCCGATGCGGCCGTAATAACCGGTATGATTGCAACGGGCGCAACCCTCTC
>SKXG01000151.1 GCA_007128525.1 Pseudomonadales bacterium
CAATGGTACGTATGCGTAAGCCCTTCTTGATCTCGGCTTCGCTCAGCTCACCACCTTCGAGGTACTTGTCCATCAGCTCTTCATTGGCCTCGGCCGCAGCCTCGACCAGGAACTCATGCCACTTATCGGCCTCTGCCTTGTACTCTTCAGGGATCGCACCGTACTCAAAGGTCGTGCCCTGCTTGTCCTCATCCCAGTGGATGGTTTTCATCTTGACGAGGTCGATAACGCCTTTGAAGTTTTCTTCCGAGCCTACGTTGAGCTGAATGGGCACCGGATAGGCACCAAGGCGATCTTTGATCTGATTGACGACACGCAGGAAGTTGGCGCCCGCACGGTCCATCTTGTTGACGAAAACGATACGCGGCACTTCATATTTGTTGGCCTGACGCCACACCGTCTCTGACTGCGGCTCCACCCCTGAGGTGCCACAGAACACGACGACGGCACCGTCGAGCACACGCAAAGAACGCTCTACCTCAATGGTGAAGTCCACGTGGCCAGGTGTATCAATGATGTTGATACGGTGCTGGTCATACTGCTGGTCCATGCCGACCCAGAAGCAGGTGGTGGCAGCGGAGGTGATGGTAATCCCACGCTCCTGTTCCTGTGCCATCCAGTCCATCACGGCGGCGCCGTCATGCACCTCACCAAGCTTGTGCGAGACGCCCGTATAGAACAGCACGCGCTCAGTGGTCGTGGTCTTGCCCGCGTCCACATGCGCGCAGATGCCGATGTTTCGATAACGGCTAAGTGGGGTCGTCCGCGGCATAATGCTCTCCGTTTCCTGCTAGGTGCTGCCCCTTGGACAGCACAAGTGTCAATTCGCTCTATAAGCTGCTTAGAACCGGTAGTGGGAGAAAGCCTTGTTCGCTTCCGCCATCCGGTGGGTGTCCTCGCGCTTGCGCACGGCGTTGCCGCGACCTTCAGCGGCATCCATAAACTCGCCGGCCAGACGGGCAGCCATGGACTTTTCCCCGCGCTTGCGCGCGCTGTCTACCAGCCATCGCATGGCCAGCGCCTGGCGCCGTGACGGACGAACCTCAACCGGTACCTGATAGGTGGCACCACCCACACGGCGGGATTTCACCTCGACCATCGGCGCAACGGCTTCCAGCGCACGCTCGAACACCTCAACCGGCTCCGGATTCCCGCGTTCAGAGATGCGATCCAGAGCGCCATAGACGATGCGCTCGGCAACGGCCTTCTTGCCGCTGACCATGACGTGGTTGATGAACTTTGCCAGCGTCTGATTGTGAAACTTCGGATCTGGCAGGATCTCGCGCTTTGCAGCTACACGCCTTCTTGGCATGGTAATCTCCTCGTTATTCAGGTCTGCCCGGTACGATCCGGCGATATTTGCCAGAGACCGGCCTTACTGAGGTTAAAGAATCAAATTCTGTGTCGGCTCAATGCCCTCAAAGGGCCTGGTTCCTGCTCACTTCGGTCGCTTGGCGCCGTACTTGGAACGGCCCTGGCGGCGGTCTGAAACACCGGAGGTATCCAGCGTGCCACGCACCGTGTGATAACGCACACCGGGCAGGTCTTTTACCCGGCCACCTCGGATCAGGACCACCGAGTGCTCCTGCAGGTTGTGGCCTTCACCACCAATATAGGACGACACCTCGTAGCCATTGGTCAGACGCACACGGCAAACCTTGCGCAGCGCCGAATTGGGCTTCTTCGGTGTGGTGGTATAGACCCGAGTGCAGACACCACGGCGCTGCGGGCAAGCCTGCAATGCCGGCACCTGGTTCTTGACCACTTTCCTCTTGCGCGGCTTGCGCACGAGTTGGCTGATCGTAGCCATCAATACTCTCCGTAAAACGACTCAGGCGGCCACCATCACCGGGCGGCCGCAGAAAGGTGCGCGATTGTAATAGCCTGCCCCGCTACAGGCAAGGGCTACACACCAACCAACCAGGTCCGGCGGCGGATCTGGCGTTAAGGCGGCAACGGCCGGCGCCCTTGCAGACGCCGGCCAGGCAACCAACTTCAGTCGCTGCCAGAACTCAGCGCTTCGGACAGAGCCGCCTCGACCTCGTCTGCCGTGGCGCCCTGCTCCTTGGCCAGTCGAGCAGCCAGGTCGGCCTCCCGACGGCGACGGCGTTCGCTGTGGTAGGTCAGGCCCGTACCAGCCGGTATCAGACGGCCGACCACAACATTCTCCTTCAGACCACGCAGGTGATCGCGCTTGCCGGTCACGGCAGCCTCGGTCAATACCCGTGTGGTTTCCTGGAAGGACGCAGCCGACAGGAAGGATTCCGTCGCCAGCGACGCCTTGGTGATACCCAGCAGCACCCGCTCGAAGGTGGCCGGCGCCTTGCCGTCTGCCAGCAGCCGCTCGTTCTCTTCTTCCAGCGTCGCGTACTCGACCTGCTCGCCACGGATGTAGCTCGACTCCCCACCGTCAGCGATCTCGATCTTGCGCAGCATCTGCCGGACGATTACCTCAATGTGCTTGTCATTGATGGCAACACCCTGCAGTCGGTAGACCTCCTGGATCTCGTTGATGATGTACTTGGCCAGCGCATCCACACCTTTCAGGCGCAGGATGTCGTGCGGCGACGGCGGGCCATCGGACACTACTTCACCGCGCTCGACGGTCTCACCCTCGAACACTGAGATGTTGCGCCACTTCGGAATCAGCGTCTCGATCGGATCACCATCCTGTGGCGTGATGACCAGGCGCCGCTTGCCCTTGGTTTCCTTGCCGAAGCTGACGGAACCCGAGGCCTCTGCCAGGATGGCCGGCTCTTTCGGCTTGCGCGCCTCGAACAGATCGGCAACGCGCGGCAGACCACCGGTGATGTCCTTGGTCTTGGAACCGGCCTGCGGGATACGGGCAATGATGTCGCCCACACCAACCTGCTCACCGTCTTCCAGGCTCAAAATGGCACCAGCCGGCAGGAAGTACTGGGCCGGGACATCGCTGCCCGCCAGCATCACATCCTCACCGTTCTCGTCGATCAGCCGAACCGCAGGCCGCAGATCCTTGCCGGCACTCGGACGATCCTTCGGATCCATGACCGAGATATTGGTCAGACCGGTCAGCTCGTCGGTCTGGCGGTTGATCGACAGACCCTCTTCCATGGCATGCATGACCACCTTACCGGCCACTTCCGTGACAATCGGGTGGGTATGCGGATCCCACTGCGCGATCATCTGACCGGCATCGACGTGCTCACCTTCGGTTACCGAAATCACGGCACCGTAAGGCAGCTTGTAACGCTCACGCTCGCGGCCCTGCGCATCGGCAATGGCAATCTCACCGGAACGGGATACAGCAACCAGCTCGCCGGTCGACCGTTGTACCGTCTTCAGGTTGTGCAGGCGCACGGTGCCGCCATGTCGAACCTGAATGTTGTCGATGGCCGTGGCCCGTGACGCAGCACCACCAATGTGGAAGGTCCGCATGGTCAGCTGCGTGCCTGGCTCACCAATGGACTGTGCAGCGATAACACCCACAGCCTCACCAACGTTCACCTCGTGACCTCGGGCCAGATCACGGCCGTAGCACTTGGCGCAGACACCAAATTTGGTGGCACAGGTAATCGGCGAACGCACCACGATGTCATCAACACCCAGGCTTTCCAGTCGCTCTACCCAAGCCTCATCAAGCATGGTCCCGGCTTCGCACAGCAGCGTTTTGCCATCAGCTGCATGCACATCCTGGGCAACTACACGCCCCAGAACCCGCGCTGCCAGCGGCTCAACAACGTCACCACCCTCAATCAGGGCGGCCATGTCGAGACCGGCACTGGTGCCGCAGTCTTCTTCAGTGACCACCAGATCCTGGGCGACATCCACCAGGCGCCGCGTCAGATAACCGGAGTTCGCTGTTTTCAGCGCCGTATCTGCCAGACCCTTGCGAGCACCGTGTGTCGAGATGAAGTACTCGTTTACCGACAGGCCTTCACGGAAGTTGGCGGTAATCGGTGTCTCGATGATGCTGCCATCCGGCTTGGTCATCAGACCCCGCATACCGGCGAGCTGGCGGATCTGTGCCGGGGAGCCCCGGGCACCGGAGTCGGCGTAGATGTAGACGGAGTTGAAAGACTCCTGATCTTCTTCCTGGCCTTCCCGATTGACGACCTTCTCACTGGAAATGCCATCCATCATGGAGCGCGCGACCAGATCGTTGGCCCGCGACCAGATATCGATGACCTTGTTGTACTTCTCACCCTGAGTCACCAGACCGGACGCATACTGCGACTCGATCTCGGTCACTTCCGCTTCAGCTTCTGAGATGATGCGGGCCTTCTCTTCCGGAATGACAAAGTCTTCAACGCCAATGGACGCACCGGATGACGTGGAATACGCAAAGCCGGTGTACATCAACTGGTCAGCGAAGACCACGGTCTCTTTCAGGCCGACATTCCGATAGCAGGCGTTGATCAGCGCGGAAATGGATTTTTTGTCCATCGCCTTGTTGACCAGACCAAACGGCAGGCCGTCCGGAACGATCTCAAACAACAGCGAACGACCTACAGTGGTCTCGCACAGGCTGGATTCGGTAACCCACGCACCATCGTCATTCTGCAGGCGCTCGGTGACACGCACCTTGATCCGGGCTTGCAGATCGACATTGCCGGACCGGTAGGCGCGCTGTACTTCAGACGCGTCGGCAAACACCATGCCTTCACCCTTGGCATTGGTGCGGGCACGGGTCATGTAGTAGATACCCAGAACCACGTCCTGCGACGGCACGATGATCGGCTCACCACTGGCGGGAGACAGGATGTTGTTGGTCGACATCATCAGGGCACGAGCTTCGAGCTGCGCTTCCAGCGTCAAAGGTACGTGCACTGCCATCTGGTCACCGTCGAAGTCGGCGTTGTAGGCGGCACACACCAACGGGTGCAGCTGGATCGCCTTACCCTCGATCAGCAGCGGTTCGAAGGCCTGGATACCCAGACGGTGCAGGGTCGGCGCCCGGTTGAGCAGCACCGGGTGCTCGCGGATGACCTCGGCGAGGATGTCCCACACCTCGGGCAACTCGCGCTCGACCATCTTCTTGGCCGCCTTGATCGTCGAGGCGTAACCCTGCGACTGCAGCTTGGAGTAGATGAACGGCTTGAACAGCTCCAGCGCCATCTTCTTGGGCAGGCCGCACTGGTGCAGACGCAGGGTCGGGCCAACGGTAATGACCGAACGACCGGAATAGTCGACGCGCTTGCCCAGCAGGTTCTGACGGAAACGCCCCTGTTTGCCCTTGATCATGTCGGCCAGCGACTTCAGCGGCCGCTTGTTGGAGCCGGTGATGGCCCGACCGCGACGGCCGTTATCGAGCAGGGCGTCGACCGCCTCCTGGAGCATGCGTTTCTCGTTGCGCACGATGATATCCGGCGCATTGAGGTCGAGCAGACGCTTC
>SKXG01000408.1 GCA_007128525.1 Pseudomonadales bacterium
GCCGCTGGTCATCTGGCACCACTTCTGCGACGTGCTGGTTACCATTCGCAATCAGGGCAGAGGTGGCTTGCGGTCTACCGCAGCGGCAATGCGCGCGCTTAAGCAGCTGGTCAGGAACGACTGCCAGCTCGCCATTCCCAAGTACCAGATCCTGCAGGCCGAACGGGCCTGGCTGGACAACCGCCACACGGCGGCACTGGAATTTTTTGAGGCGGCCGCCGAAAGTGCACGGCAGTTCGGCTTTGCCCACGACGAAGCGCTGGCCTACGAGCTGGCCGGTCGCCATTGCCAGGCCACCGGCCGCGGTGACTTCGCTCGCCTGTTCATGCGCAATGCACAGCAGGCCTACCTGCGCTGGGGCGCGCTGACCAAGAGCAACCAGTTGGAACGCGAGTTCCCGATGCTGATCCGCGACCAGCGCACGCCACGCGCCGAGTCGGGCAGCTGGAGCATGGGGCAGCTGGTGGACCTGACGGTGCGCGACTTTGCCAGCGTCAATGGCACCGTGGAGAGTCGCGAGTACGGACAGCGCCTGCTTGATACCACGACAGTCCTGAAGGCGGCACAGACCATCTCCGGTGAGATCGTGCTCGAACGCCTGCAGATCAAACTGCTGCGCCTGGCCCTTGAGCACGCCGGTGCCCAGAAAGCCAGCATGCTGCTGACGCACGACGGCAGCCTGTATGTTGAGGCGGTGGCTTCCGTCGATGGCGGCGTCACACACCGTTACAGCACGCCCGTGCCCATCGAAGACAGCGACGAAGTGCCGCAAAGCGTCGTACAGTACGTTGCCCGTACGCGGCAGATTCTGGTGTTGTCGGATGCCACCAAAGAGGATGTGTTTACCCAGGATACCTACATCAAGGACTTCCAGCCGCTGTCGGTGATGGGGCTGCCGATCATCTCCCGCAATGAGGTTATCGGTGTGCTGTATGTTGAACATCGATGGCTGACCGGTGTGTTCACCGCCCGCCGGGTCGAGGTGCTGAGCCTGCTCGCATCACAGGCGGCCATTTCCATCGAGAATGCGCGCCTCTATGCCGATCTGCAGTCAACCCGTGACGAGTACAAGACACTGTACAACAGTGCCAATGAGGGGCTGTTCCGAATTACCGCGGACGATATGCTGGTGCAGGCGAACCCGGCGCTGGCTCGAATTCTGGGCTTCAGCAGTGTTCCGGATCTGCTTAACGAGTACCGGGATCTGCTCGACCGCATTTTCCTGAAAAAAGACCGCGCCCAGGAGTTGATGTCGCAGCTCGAAGACCAGGGCGTGGTCAACGGCTTTGAAGCCGAAGGCGTCTCGCGCAGCGGCCGCGTGTTCTGGATGTCGATCAACGCGCGCATCAGCCATGAGCCGGACCAACGCGATGTGATTGATGGCTCGGTCATCGACATCACGGCGCGGGTTGAACGCGAGCAGGCAGAAAAGCAGCGCCAGATTGCAGAAGCGGCAACCCAGGCCAAGTCGGAGTTCCTGGCCAATATGAGTCACGAAATCCGGACGCCGATGAATGCCATCGTCGGCTTCTCGAAACTGAGCCTGGAAACCGAACTCGACCGCAAGCAGCGTGAGTACATGACGGCCATCCGCCAGTCTGCGGAGAGCCTGCTGACGCTGGTCAATGATGTCCTGGACTTCTCCAAGATCGAGGCCGGCAAACTGGTGCTGGAGAGTCTGCCGTTCAAACTCAACGACACCTTGAACGACGTTCAGCGGATGTTTCGTACCGAGGTGCGAAAGAAAGGCCTGGCATTGGAGGTCGACAACCAGTGCGTGCAGGATCCGGCATTCCCCGAGGATGGGGTCATGCTCGGCGATGCCCTGCGACTGCGGCAGGTATTGATCAATCTGGTCAGCAACGCCGTAAAGTTCACCCACGACGGCCATGTTCGCGTGACCCTGCAGGTTGCGGAAGCGGCCGACCGTCAGATCCGGTTGCGCATTAGCGTATCGGACACCGGCATCGGCATCAGCAGTGAACAGCTCAACCGCTTGTTCCAGTCCTTCCAGCAGGCAGAGACCTCCACCACCAGACGTTACGGGGGTACCGGGCTGGGTCTGGCCATCTGCAAACGCCTGGTTACCGTGATGGGCGGCGAAATGGACGTGCAGTCCACGCCCGGAGAAGGCAGCACGTTCAACTTTACAGCGTTATTCGGTTTGCCGGAGGCCAAGGCGGCGTCTGTTGATGGTGATAGCAAGGCCAGACCGCGCAGCATGGATGCGCTGGCCGGCCGGCGTATCCTGCTGGCCGAAGACAACCCGATAAACCAGCAGCTGGCGCTGGAATTCCTGAACCGGGGCGGTGCGGAAATTGACATTGCCGAGACGGGCCGGGTTGCCGTCGACAAGGCGCTGGCCGCCGACTACGACGTCATCCTGATGGACATACACATGCCGGAGATGGACGGCCTGGAGGCAACGCATGAAATCAGGGCCGCCGGGCTGACACTGCCGATCATCGCTGTATCCGCCGATGCACTGGCCGAACGGCGTACCAAGGCACTTGAAGCCGGCTGTGACGACTACATCACCAAGCCCATCGACCTTGATGTGCTGATTGCTGCCCTCGACAAGCTGCTGGGACCGGAGAGCGTCGGCGACGCACCCCGCCGCCGTGCTGACGATCCATCAGCGCAGGCCGATACCGCTGCGGAACGGGTTGCGCAGTATGCCCGCTCTCATCGTGTACCGGGCATTGACGTTGGGCAGGCGATCAAGAACCACAACGAGAACGTCAAGCTAATGCTGAAACTGATGGGCGATTTCGGCAAATACTATGGCGATGCCGGCCCACGTATGCGCGATGCCGTCAACAACGGCGAACTCGAAACGGCCGAGCGACTGGCTCACAACCTGCACGGTGTTGCCGGAAGTTTTGCAGCCGATGATCTGCGCGAAGCCGCCAAGGCACTGGAAATGGCCATTGTGCACGGCGAACACCGCAACCTGATCGGGCTGGTTCAAAGCTTTGAAGTGGCGCTCAATGAAGTGCTTGAGTCTGCCGAGTCCCTGGCCAACAATGAGTTTCGCTTCCGCGCCACCGACTTCGAAGCGGCCGGCTGAGCCGGCCGTTTTTCAACGGCCAGCTAACCGACGCTGCGTACCGGAATCAAGCTGGACAGTTCCTTGTTTGCCGTCAGCCCGGAGAAATCAAACAGGTTCACATCGGCCAGTTGTGATGGGGCCACATTGGCCAATGCCCGGGCAATGTTCTCGACCCGGCCAGGATGCTCCCGGTCCCAGCCTTGCAGCATGTCTTTGATAACCTGGCGTTGCAGGTTCTCTTGCGAGCCACAGAGGTTGCAGGGAATGATCGGAAATGCGCGGTGCTCGGCCCATCGGGCGATGTCCGACTCCCGGCAGTAGTACAGCGGGCGGATCAGCAGATTGCGGCCATCGTCGCTTCTGAGTTTGGGTGGCATGGCCTTCATCCGGCCACCGAAAAACAGGTTCAGGAAGAGCGTCTCCACGGCATCGTCCAGATGATGACCGAGTGCAATTTTGCTGGCACCCAGTTCGTTCGCAACTCGATACAGAATGCCGCGTCGCAGCCGTGAACAGACTGGGCAGGTCGTCTTACCTTCCGGCGTCAGCTCCTGCACGATCGAGTAGGTGTCTTCTTCGATGATCCGGTAGTCGACGCCAATGCAGTCCAGATATTCCGGCAGCACGTGCTCTGGGAAACCCGGCTGCTTCTGATCCAGGTTGACCGCCACCAGCTGAAAGTTGATTGGCGCCGCCTGCTGCAGGTTCAGCAGAATATCAAGCATGGTGTAGGAGTCCTTGCCGCCTGACAGGCAGACCATTACCCGGTCTCCCTCTTCGATCATGTTGTAGTCGGCGATCGCCTTACCCACCTGCCGCCGCAGCCGCTTTTGCAGCTTGTTGAGGTTGTAGCGCTGTTTCGGCATCAGCGGCGCTTCAGCCGGGTAGTAGACAGGGACAGAAGACATACGAACTCCGATACTCTCTGCTGCATACAGGCGAGTCGCGTATTGTGGGAGAAAGACCGGTTCTTTAAAAGGGTACGGGCGGCCGTCAGTGACTCTGGTGATTCTGCTTCAATCGGGGTGGTCTCAGACTGGCTACCTGAGCACCGCCGGCAGGCAGCTGGCGCTGCAGACAAAAGTGCTGAAAGGCTTCCGGGGCCAGGGGCGGCGCATACAGATAGCCCTGCATCAGGTTGCAACCGGCTTTACCGAGCAACGCGCTCTGCAGCTCAGTCTCGACGCCTTCAGCGATAACATCGATATCCAGAATCCGGCCCAGGGAAATGATGGCCGCGACCAGGTCCTGGTCGGCCTTGTTGCGCTCCAGATCGCGCACGAATGACCGGTCGATTTTCAGAATGTCGAACCGGTACTGACGCAGGTACGACAGAGACGAAAAGCCGGTACCAAAGTCATCGAGCGCGATGCGGATACCGTAACCACGTACTTCAGTGAGGAAGTCCGTGACGGCCTCGGCATGGTCGAGCAGCAGGCTCTCGGTAACCTCCAGCGTCAGCCGGTCGGCCGGTGCATCACGCAGCAACTGCTCCAGCTCTAGGATGTCCTGCTTGCGCTGCAGCTGGCGCGCGCTGAGATTCACCGATACCCGGAAGTCCTGCAGACCAAGCGCCTGCCAGATGCCAAGCTGCGTCACTACTTCCTGGATCACCCACTTGCCAAGCTCCAGGATCAGGCCGGTATCTTCCGCCACCGGGATAAACTCGCCGGGCGACACCATGCCCCATTTGGGGTGCTGCCAGCGCAACAGCGCCTCAGCACTCGAGATCTGTCCGCTATCGCGGTCAATAATGGGTTGATAGTGCAGCTCGAACTGCCCGTCTGCCAGCGCGCGCCGCAGATTCGTCTCCAGCTCCAGGCGACGATTCGACTCGGCGTTGAACTCTGCCTGATAGAACAGCAGCTGGTCACCCCCCATGCGTCTGGCCAGCCGCATGGCGCTGTCGGCATTCTTGATCAACGTGTCGGCATCCAGACCGTCCTGCGGCAACAGTGCAATGCCGACACTGGGCGTCAGGTAAACTTCACGCGCCTCAAGCTGATAGGGCTGTTTGATAGCGCTGATCAGCGTCCGGGCTGCAAATTCCGCTTCGGCATGCCCCTTCAGGCTGGGCAGCATGACCGCAAACTCATCGCTGCCGAGCCGTACGACTGTATCGGCATCGCCCACAGACACAGCAAGCCGGTGCGCCACTTCGATCAACAGCAAATCACCGGTACTGGGCCCAATGGAATCGTTGAGCAGGCGAAAGCGATCGATGTTGACGGTCAACACCGCGCCAATGTCCTGTCGTCGGTGCGCCCGGCGCAGCCAGCGCGTCAA
>SKXG01000334.1 GCA_007128525.1 Pseudomonadales bacterium
ATCTGCCCATCAGCCAGCAGCCTGGCTGTGCCCACTGCCGTGCGCTGCTCACCGTCATCCACCCAGGCCAGCACATGGTGGGCCCCGGCATCCTGACCGTCCCACTCCAGGTCGGGGTCGATGTCCATCCCCTGGACGAAGACCTGCTCGCGAATGCTGCGCAGAATCTCCTGCTCAGTGTCCCAGTCCGCCGGGCGGATGTCTGCTGTGCCAGGCATGGTCTCTCCGCTTGCCGTCCGATCTCAGTGTCGAAATCCAGCCCGCACCAGCGCCTGGGCAAGCCCGGTATACTGGGCAGGTGTCATATCGGCCAGTGCGGCGCGCACCGGGTCCGGCAACGCCAGCTTCTCCAGTATCTCAGCAAACAGGGCGGCGTCCATCTGTTGGCCGCGGGTCAGCGCCTTGAGCTGTTCATAGGGCTCAGGCAGGCCGTGACGTCGCATGACGGTCTGTACCGGCTCGGCCAGCACCTCCCAGGCATGGTCGAGATCGACGGCCAATTTGGCCTCATTCAATTCCAGCTTGCTGATTCCTTTCAAGGTGGCTTCAAACGCAATCAGACTGTAGCCGACAGCAGAACCAAGATTGCGCAGTACTGTGGAATCCGACAGATCCCGTTGCCAGCGCGAAACCGGCAGTTTGTCGGCCATATGCTGCATCAGTGCATTGGCGATGCCCAAGTTGCCTTCTGAGTTCTCGAAGTCGATCGGGTTGACCTTGTGCGGCATGGTGGATGAGCCGGTCTCACCCTCGACTTTGCGCTGCCGGAAATAGTTGATCGCGATGTAGCTCCAGATGTCCCGGTTGAAGTCGAGCAGCACCTGATTGAAGCGCATCAGGGCGTGGCAGTACTCAGCCATGTAATCGTGCGGTTCAATTTGCGTCGTGAACGGATTCTGTTGCAGATCCAGATCCTGAATGAACGCAGCTGTCAGCGCCGGCCAGTCAACATCGGGATATGCCGACAGGTGCGCATTGTAATTGCCCACAGCGCCATTGAACTTGCCCAGCAGGGGTACTGCAGCCAGTTGATGGCGCTGTCGCTCGAGGCGCCAGACCACGTTGGCCATTTCCTTGCCCAGCGTGGTCGGCGAAGCCGGCTGACCGTGCGTTCTGGCGAGCATCGGCACCTTGGCATAGTCGTCAGCCATCCTGCCGATGGCGTCGAGCAGCCGATCCATGACGGGCAGCAGAATGTGGGCGCGCATGTCACGCAACATCAAGGCATAGGAGAGGTTGTTGATGTCTTCCGATGTGCAGGCAAAGTGCACGAACTCCAGCGCCGGTGACAGCTCGGCATCATCCCGCAGCTGCTCCTTGATAAAGTATTCGACGGCTTTGACGTCATGATTGGTGGTTGCTTCCAATGCCTTGATGCGAGCGCCATGGGTCAGATCAAACGCTGTTTCGATGGCACGAACACGGGCGATGGCAGCGTCCGAAAACGGACCGATCTCCGCGATTTCCGGTGTTGCCGCAAGGTGCAGAAACCAGCGCAGCTCAACGATCACCCGATAGCGTTGCAGGCCGAACTCGCTGGCGATCGCCGGCAATGCACCAAGCTTGTTGCGGTAACGACCGTCCAGTGGTGATACAGCGGTCAGATCGTCAAGTGCATTTTCAACAGCAGCTGCGGGTGGCTTGGGTATGCTTGCAGACAAGTTGTGGCTTCCTATGTGGTGACTGAGTGACTGAGTGTCAGCCGGCATTACTGAATGCTGGGTGCCGGGGTCAGCTGCGCCAGATGGCGCCGGATCGAGCCGCGTCGAAACAGCAGGTGCCAACGTCGTCCGCCGGTCTGACGCCACAGCCAGGCCGCACGCACACCGGCGAGCAGCAGTGCGCGGATGTGGTCGGCAACCTCGGTGCGCTGCAGGGCCTCTGCGCTGCCGCGTACCTGCACGCGGACTGTCAGGGTGCTGATTGTATCCTGATACAGCTGCGACAGCTGCTGTACCAGGTTGCCCTGGTCCAGATCAGCGCGCATCCGGTCGATATCTTCCAGGCCCTTGCCGAGCCGTGCCGTCAACTGAGGCTGACGTTGCAGGCGCTGGCCGATGTCGATCAACGTCAGGCTGTATTGCAAAACCGGGACCAGCGACTGATCAGGATTGGACAGCATGGCGCAGGCTGTTTCCAGACCCAGCTTCAGATCGTCCGGCTCCGGATAGACGTCGCGCACCGAATCTGGTGACAGCACAAATATGCTGTCGAGCATGGCCTTGGTGTAATGCTCATGGCTGATTCGTGAGTGCGCCTTGTTGTGTACCAGCATCGCACTCTGCGCGATGGCGGCCAGGCCAATGCACTGATCGGTCAGGTTGCCCTTCATGCGGAGCGCTCCGCCAGCGGCCGTACATCTGATGCCGTGCTGCTGTCCGCATGGCTCCGGCCGCAGGCCTGAATTCGAGCACCGCCGAGACAGAGGTCGCCCTGATACAGGCAGACATATTGTCCTGGCGCCACAGCACGTTGCGGCTGATCGAAATGCACCAGCAACTGGCCGTCGTCCTGCTGCGACACCGCACAAGGCTGGTCGGACTGTCGGTAGCGAACCTTGGCCGTACACTGGCGCGGCAAGCCAGGTTCCGGAATGAGCCAGTTCATATCGCTGGCCAGCAGCCAGTCACTGAGCAAGTCGCGCTCATCCTGGGTCACGACCAGAGTATTGCGGTCCAGATCCTTGTTGAGCACGTACCAGGGTGCTTCGCGCGCACCGCGCTGGCCACCAATGCCCAGGCCTTGCCGCTGACCAACCGTAAAGAAGGCCAGCCCGTGATGCTCGCCGATGGTCCGGCCAGCGGTATCAACTATGGGGCCGGCAATGGTGGCCAGATAGCGTCCGAGAAAATCGCTGAGGCGGCGCTCGCCTATAAAACAGATGCCTGTGGAATCCTTCCGGGCATGGTTGTGCAGGCCAGCCTGGCGCGCCAGGTCGCGGACCTGATCCTTGTGCAGCTCACCGAGCGGGAACAGGCTGGGCGCCAGTTGCGCCAGTGGCACGGACTGCAGAAAGTAACTCTGGTCCTTGTTTGGATCCACGCCCTTGAGCAGTTGGAAGTGGCCAGGCTCGCCTGCAGCCGTCTGCGTCCAGTGGCCACGCACATAGTGCCCGGTAGCAATCAGGTCAGCGCCCAGCAGGCGGGCATAGTCCAGAAACTGCTTGAACTTGATCTCCCTGTTGCACAGAACGTCCGGGTTCGGCGTGCGTCCGGCGGCATACTCAGTCAGGAAGTGCTCGAAGACATTGTCCCAGTACTCCGCAGCGAAATTGGCCGCGTGCAGCTCAATGCCCAAGTGTTCGGCCACCCGCTGCGCGTCCGCATAATCAGCCTGCGCCGTACAGTACTCGGTGCCGTCATCCTCATCCCAGTTCTTCATGAACATGGCTTGCACCTGATACCCCTGCTCGCGCAGCAGCAGTGCCGTTACGGCCGAGTCCACGCCCCCTGAGAGGCCGACCATGACTCTGGTATCCTCGGGTCGGTGCGACGCTGGATTGAATGGGTGAGGCGCGGTCACGTACGTGGAAATCCTATACAGCACTCAGGGCAAGTCGGCTATTGTACCAGCCGCGCCTCAGGCGGCGCCAAAGGCACCGGCTGATCCGGGGCGCAGATGTTGCAGGACAACGAGGACAGGAGCAGGCATTGAGCAGACTCAGCCATCTGAACGAAGCAGGCGAGGCCAGCATGGTCGACGTATCGGACAAGGCGGTCAGTTCGCGCCTGGCGGTGGCCGAGGCCTGGGTCTGCATGGCGCCGGAGACCCTGGACGCCATACAGTCCCAGGGCCTGCCCAAGGGGGATGTGCTGGCAGTGGCCAGAGTCGCCGGTATACAGGGTGCGAAGCGCTGTTCAGACTTGATCCCGCTGTGCCATCCGTTACCGCTGCAGAAGGTGTCCGTGCTCTTTGAGGCCAGGCCGCCGACACAGTTGCGCATTGAGGTCAGCTGCAAGGTCGACGGCAAGACGGGCGTGGAAATGGAAGCGTTGACCGGTGCTTCGGTAGCCGCACTGACCATCTATGACATGTGCAAGGCCATCGACAAGGGCATGCAGATCGAGCGCGTGGGCCTGCTGCGCAAGGAAGGCGGCAAATCCGGGACCTGGGTTGTCGAACAAGGGGAGGGACACTCATGAGCGTTGCCGTGCTGTTCTTTGCATCCCTGCGCGAACAGGTCGGCCGGGAACAGATCAGCTTGCCGGCGGACGAGGTGCCTGATCTGCCCAGCCTGTTGGCGCGGCTTGACCGCGAGCTCGGTGATGTTGCCAGTCACCTGCACAGGCCGAGCGTCCGCGTGGCGCTGAATCAGTCCCTGCTGGACACCGACGACGCCGCTCGTCGGTCGCTCAAGGACGGTGATGAAGTGGCTTTCCTGCCACCAATCACTGGAGGTTGAGATGTACAGAGCGGTTCGCATCCAGCACGAGGACTTTGACCTCGGTGCCGAAACCGAGCAGTTGCGCGCGCAGCTGGCAGGCCGCATCGGGGCTTTGTCCGTATTCGTGGGGCTGGTGCGCGAGCAGTTTGAGGACTCAGCGGTCAATGGCCTGCACCTGGAGCATTATCCAGGCATGACCGAGCAAAGCATCGGACGCATTCTCGATCAGGTCGAGCAGCGCTGGTTGCTTGATGCGGCCGTTATCGTTCATCGCGTCGGCACCCTGCATCCCGGTGACCAGATCGTGCTGGTCATCGCCGCTGCGGGCCATCGCAAGGACAGCCTGGAGGCCTGTACCTTCATGATCGACTATTTGAAGACCGACGCCGTATTCTGGAAAAAAGAACTTCTGGCTGACGGTGCACGCTGGGTTGAATCCTTTGACACCGACTACGCCCGGGTTAAGGCCTGGCAGCAGAAAGACGCCTGAACAGAGTGATTGCAGCTTAGCGCCTACCTTTGGGTCGCACCTTGCCAGCCGGCCGGGGGCGCGGCAGATGCACTTGAGTTTCCTGCCAGGTCCCAGGTGCCAGCCCGTCCAGCTGCCAGGTACCGATGGCGGTACGCATCAGCCTGAGTACTGGATAGCCGGCTGCTGCCAGCAGGCGTCGCACCTCCCGGTTCCGACCCGACTGCATCTGCACTTCCAGCCAGCTGCTCTGTGCCGCATGGCGTTCAACCACCGGGGGATCCCGCTCCGGCAACCAGCCCGGCGCTTCCTGCAGAAGTCGGGCGGCGACCGCGCGACTCATCTCGACGTCCGGGTGGCCCGAGCGACCGAAGGTGAACCCGATGACCTCGCGCCCGCGCTCGACCAGCGCCGACGCGAGCAGCCGGGAGTCGAACCCGCCCGACAGCGGGAGGACGATGGGGCGG
>SKXG01000130.1 GCA_007128525.1 Pseudomonadales bacterium
ACGTCGGGGTACTCCGCCTTGATGTGCAGATATTGCTGCATCATCGGGGTGTGTGCAGCTGTCTGAGACGGCTTTGTCGCCTGACCGTTGTCGTCTGTCATCTGTCGGATTCTTGCCTGCTTAGAGCCCCTGCTGAGAACCCTGGCGGGCTGTCATGTGCGACCGGGGTCGGGAAAGGTCGCTGAGTGAAGCAAAGCCCGGACCTGATCGTCAACCAGGGCACCGCTGAACAACGCCTTGCATCTGTACGCTTCAGTCCACGCAGAGGACGCAAGGCGTTGTTCAGCAACCTGCCAGGCGCCGGAGCGGGTTTCTCAAGATTCTAATCGTGGATGTCGGCCAGACCACTGGGTGAATCGCGCTGCGAACCGGCGCCTGGATACGGCACAATGCCGGTGTCGATGACCCCTTGCTCCGGGTACTGATTATATATACAGTAGTCCGCACAGAGCAGGATCGGTTCAGCAACCTGGCCGCACCAGACTCGAGTCAACAGACCAGAGCCGAATCAACAGACCAGAATCAGATCAACTGACCAGAATTGAATCAACAGAGAGATAACGGAGATCACGATGGCCGACGCAAACAAAGAACGTGCCCTTACCGCTGCCCTGTCCCAGATCGAGCGTCAGTTTGGCAAAGGTTCGATGATGCGCCTCGGCGATCGTGAACAGGAACTGGTGGGGTCCATTTCCACCGGATCGCTGAGTCTCGACATTGCGCTGGGCATAGGCGGCCTGCCGCGAGGTCGTATTGTCGAGGTCTACGGACCGGAGTCATCCGGTAAGACAACGCTGGCCTTGCAGGTGATCGCCGAAGCGCAGCGTAAGCATGGCACCTGTGCGTTCATCGACGCGGAGCATGCGCTCGATCCGATTTATGCCGAGTCCCTAGGGGTCAACACTGACGATCTGCTGGTTTCACAGCCGGATACCGGTGAACAGGCGCTGGAGATCTGCGACATGGTTGTGCGTTCCGGCGCGGTCGACGTCGTCGTAATCGACTCGGTTGCGGCATTGACGCCTAAGGCGGAAATCGAAGGCGAAATGGGCGATGCCCATGTCGGTCTGCAGGCCCGGCTGATGAGCCAGGCGCTGCGGAAGATGACCGCCAACATCAAGCACTCCAACACGCTGGTGATCTTCATCAACCAGATCCGCATGAAGATCGGCGTCATGTTCGGTTCGCCGGAGACCACCACTGGCGGTAATGCGTTGAAGTTCTACTCCTCGGTGCGGCTCGACATCCGGCGCATCGGTGCCGTGAAAGAGGGCGACGAGGTCATCGGTAACGAAACGCGGGTCAAGGTGGTCAAAAACAAAGTGGCACCGCCGTTCCGTCAGGTGGAGTTCCAGATTCTCTATGGCAAGGGCATTTTCCGCGCAGGTGAGATCATCGATTTGGGCGTCAAGCAGAACATCATCGACAAGTCCGGTGCCTGGTACAGCTACAACGGTGACCGTATCGGCCAGGGCAAAAAGAACGCAGCCGAATATCTGCTGGCCAACCCCGAGATCTGCGAGGAGATCGAAACCGCGATCCGGACAGCATTGATGCCGACAGTCACCACGCGCGACGGTTCTCGCACCAAAGCGGTCGCTGAAGGCCAGACCACCGACAGCCGGAATACTGCCAATGCTGCAGAGGACGCCGCAAACAGCTGATGCCCGACAGGTCGCGCTGCGGCTGCTGGCCCGGCGCGATCATGCGGTTGGCGAACTGACGCGCAAACTCCGCGAGCGAGGGTTTGCGGCTGTGGACATCGCGTCCGTGATAACGGACTTCGAGCGCGAGGGCTGGTTGTCAGACCAGCGCTTTGCCGAGAGCTTTGTCCGCGCCCGCTTGGAACGTGGGCAGGGGCCGCTTCGCATCCGGGCCGACCTGATGCAGCGCGGCCTGAACAGTGAGCTGGCCGATCAGGCTCTGGAAGAGGCTTGCCAAGAGGATTCCACGCTGCGTGAGCGGGCCGAGGCCGCCAGGGTCAAACGGTTCGGGCCTGCGCAGCCTGCAGATCGCCGAGCCTGGGGGCAGCAGGCGCGCTTCCTTGCCCAGCGTGGCTTCCCGGCTGACACCATTCGCAGCCTGTTCGACTGAATCTGATCATGGCTGACCACCCCGGCTGCTGGTGACCCGCAAAGGGCTGAGCGGGTTCGGTCATGGGGCCGGTGTTAGTGATCAAGGTGCGCGATCCGCTATACTTGCGCCCTTTTTCGCGCCCGGCGGCCCGCCGGTCCACAACTTGATCCATCCGACCGGACACTATGAAGACTGCTGACATCCGCGCTGCCTATCTCGACTTCTTCGCTCAGCGGGGTCACCGCAAGGTGCCTTCCAGTGGCCTGGTGCCGCTGAATGACCCGACGCTGCTGTTTACCAACTCGGGCATGGTGCAGTTCAAGGACGCATTGATGGGCCGTGAGGATCTCGGCTATACGCGGGCCGCTTCATCGCAACGCTGCGTGCGCGCAGGCGGCAAGCACAACGATCTGGAAAACGTCGGCTACACCGCACGGCACCACACCTTTTTCGAGATGCTGGGCAACTTCAGCTTTGGCGATTACTTCAAGGAAGACACCATTGAGTGGGCCTGGGCCTTCACCACTGAGGTGCTGAAGCTGCCGCCAGAGCGACTCTGGGTGACCGTGCATCCGGACGACACCGCGTCACGCGACATCTGGATCAACAAGATTGGCTTCGATCCTGCGCGCATAACGGCCCTGGACGAGAATTTTTGGGCCATGGGCGATACCGGCCCATGCGGGCTGAATACTGAGATCTTCTACGATCACGGCCCTGAAGTAGCTGGCGGCCCCCCGGGTACGCCCGAGGAGGATGGTGACCGCTACGTCGAGTTCTGGAACCTGGTGTTTCCGGAGTTTGACCGGTCGCCGGACGGCACACTGACGCCACTGGCCCGCCCCGGCGTGGATACCGGTATGGGCCTGGAGCGCATGGCGGCGATCATGCAGGGTGTGCACAGCAATTATGAGATCGACATCTTTCAGAACCTGATGCGTGCCGCGGGCGCCCGTGCCGGCATTACGGATCCTGGCAAGATCAACGCCAACCCGTCTCTGCGCGTCATTGCCGACCATATCCGGTCATGCGCCTTCCTGGTGGCAGACGGGGTTATCCCGAGCAACGAAGATCGTGGCTATGTATTGCGCCGCATCATTCGCCGGGCACTGCGCCACGGTTACAAACTGGGCATCAGTGAACCCTTCTTCGATACGCTGGTTGAGCCGCTGGCGCAGGAAATGGGTGAGGCATACCCGATTCTCCGCGAGCGCCAGTCGCAGGTGACAGCGACCCTGAAGCGGGAAGAGGCCAGGTTCCGGGAAACGCTGAGTCAGGGCATGGAATTGCTTGAGAAAACCATTGCCGGCATGCGCGGCAAGACGATTCCGGGCGAAGTGGCCTTCAAGCTCTATGACACCTACGGTTTTCCGGTAGATCTGACCCAGGACGTCGCGCGGGAGCGCAGCCTGGCAGTCGACATGGCCGGTTTCGAAAAAGCCATGGCGCAGCAGCGCGAGCGGGCCCGTGCAGCAAGCCGGTTTGACTCGAATATGGTGAGCCGTATTCACGTTGACCGAGCTGTGGACTTCTCCGGTTACGACCGGCTTGAGGACGCCGCAGAGATCATTGCGCTGTACGAACAGGGCGAGGACGAGCTGACGGCAGTCGAGCAGCTTGACGCCGGCGCATCAGGTGTTGTCGTTCTGGATCGCACGCCATTTTATGCGGAAGGTGGTGGCCAGGTTGGCGACCGGGGCGAGATCCTGGTCGGCGATGCCTGCTTTGAGGTCCGTGATACGGTGCCGGGCGGTCGTCAGCACCTGCACCAGGGGCGTGTGCGGCAGGGCAGTTTGCAGGTTGGCGCTCAGGCCTGGGCCCGCGTCGACACCGAGAAGCGGCGGCGCACGGCACTGAATCACTCTGCGACCCACCTGATGCATGCCGCGCTGCGCAAGGTGCTGGGCACGAGCGTGCAGCAGAAGGGGTCCCTTGTGGACGAGACCCGGCTGAGATTCGATTTCTCGCATGACGCACCACTGACAGCCGAAGAAATTGCCCGCATCGAGACGCTGGTCAATGAGGAGATACAGCGCAACACACCGGTGCAGGTTGAGCACATGGCCTATGACCAGGCGATCGACAAAGGCGCCATTGCGCTGTTTGGCGAGAAGTATGGTGATGAGGTCCGGGTGCTCAGCATGGGCAACGGTTACTCGGTAGAGCTGTGCGGTGGCACCCACGTGCGTCGTACCGGCGACATCGGCCTGTTTCGCATTCAGAGCGAGAGCGGCATCGCCGCCGGTATCCGCAGAATCGAAGCGCTGACCGGCCCTGGCGCCCTGGCCTGGCTGACGGAGAGTGAACAACTGCTCGACGCCGCTGCAGAGCGGCTTGGGGCAGGACGGCACGACCTGCTGGAACGTCTGAACCAGGTTCTGAACCAGAACCGTGATCTGAAAAAGCAGCTTGAACAATTGCAGGCCAAGGCCGCCGCAGCTCAAGGCGCTGACCTGGCCGGGCAGGCGATCGAACTGCCCGGTGGCACCCGTTTTCTGGCCGCACGGCTCGAAGCCTCGGATCCCAAAGCGCTGCTCAGTACGCTTGATGTGTTGAAGAGCAAGCTCACGGATGCCGTGATACTGCTGGGTCAGGTCAGTGATGGCCGGGTCAATCTGGTTGCTGGCGTCAGCAAGTCCCTGACAGGCCGTATCAAAGCCGGTGATCTGATTCAGGCCGTTGCCCCGGTGGTCGGCGCACGAGGCGGCGGACGCCCGGACATGGCGCGCGCCGGAGGCGGAGACGCCCCCGAGGCGTTGGACGACGCGTTGCAGCAGGGGCGGGCCTGGGTCGAAGCCAAACTCGGCTGACGGCCCGACAGCCGGCCCCGCGGCAATTGTGCTTTACCGGGTGGGCAGGCAAACTTGGCGACAGGTCACGCGCAGCGTCGGCTGGAAAGAGGAGGGCAGGGCTGCCAGAGCGGTCCGGCGAACCCGGTGGTTGCAGTGCATGTACGCCGGGTCACCATGACACAATCATGGACAGCGCATCCGCGTAGCCCCACAGGGGCATCCCCGGAGCAGCGGTCCAGACACCATGCAGGACGCAACGAGGACGCATCGCCAGATGCAGCAGACAGAGGGAAGGACCAATGCTGATACTCACGCGACGGGTGGGAGAAACCCTGATGATTGGTGATGATGTCACCATTACTGTCATGGGTGTGAAAGGCAATCAGGTGCGGATTGGTGTGAAAGCACCCAAAGACGTGGCCGTACACCGCGAAGAGATTTAC
>SKXG01000200.1 GCA_007128525.1 Pseudomonadales bacterium
GCCTTGGTGGAGTCTACGATGTCGCGTCGGCCGTCATACCAATAGTCCATGGTCACGCCGAAACGACGTGCAGTCGCCGGGATCAGCTGCCACAGGCCGGCGGCACCACCATGGGAGAATGCGTAAGGGTCGAGGGCGCTTTCGACAAAGGGCAGCAGGGCGACTTCCATCGGGAGCCCCCTATCGGCGACCTGCTCAAGCACGAACGGCAGGTAGGCGCTGATTCGCTCTTCCAGGTGGAACAGCAGTACCGGATGGCTGAGGTAGGCGTCGAGCTGGGCCTGAACCCTGGGATTGTCCCGCTGATCGCCCAGCACGAATCCCCGGCGCATTTGACTCCAGACGTCATTGGGAACGGGTTCTGCCAGTGCTGGCAAAGGCTGCAGCAGGCTCGGCTCGAGCAGCAGGCGTATGGGTCTGCTGGTATCGGGCGGCCTGGCCATGTCAGGTACACTGGCATGGTCGGCGGGCTCTGCGTCTGGATCAGACCAGGGCAGATGCGCGCAGGACGCGAGCAGTATGCTGCAGCAGACGGCAACGGGCGCAAATCGGCGCTGAATTGACATTGTTGCGGTCAATCCTCTGTAACTGCAAAATGCGGGAAATGGAATCTGTCTGACTGTGCGCAACTTAAGCGGAATTTGCAACGGTCGACAAGCTGCTCAGGTGGAAACTGTGACGAAGGACTTTGCAGGCTGGTTCGACAGTCCTCTGGGCAAACTGGTGCTGGCAAGAGAGACTGAGCAGTTGCTGCGCAGCTCGCGGCGATTTCACGGCGATACGCTGTTGTGGCTTGGTCCGGTCAATGTCGAGGGGCTTAGCCTGGATCGCTGCATGGTGCGCCACCGAATATTCGGCAGCCTGCGGTCTGAGGCACTGCAGTCGTCAACGGGCAACGATTTCGCGGCGCATGCCAGCGTCTATCTGGGCGAGCCCGACAGTCTGCCATTTCCCAATAGCAGTATTGATGCTTTGGTGCTGCATCACGCGCTTGAGTCTGTGAATGATCCAAGAGCAGCGATTCGTGAAGTGGGGCGGGTGTTGCGACCCGGTGGCTGCCTGGTGTTTTGTGGCATCAATCCGTTCAGCCTGTTTGGTCTGCGCTGTCTGTTGGCACGCTGGCGGAGCAGCAGTTTTTCCGAGTTGCATCCCGTCAGTCCGCTCCGTTTGCTCGACTGGCTTGCTGTGCTGGGGTTCGAGCTTGATGAGGCCGTTCAGTATCTGATGTTCCGGGCACCTTTGGACAATAACGGGGGCGAATACCCCAAGTGGCAGCCGATTGCGGAGCGGCTGGAAAACTGGCGCTTTCCGCTCGGTGGTATCTATATGGTAATGGCGCGCAAGGCAGTTGTCGGTATGACTGAGGTAGGCTCGGGTCGTAAGATCAGTGTCCCCGGCGGCCTGCAGACGGTTCCGATGCCCCGGCCGAGCACCCGGCAGGGTTCCTGATAGCGATGGATGTTGAAATTTATACCGACGGTGCCTGCCGTGGCAATCCGGGACCGGGAGGTTGGGCGGCACTGCTGCGTTTTGGTGAGCGTGAAAAGCTGTTGAATGGCTTTGATCCAGATACCACCAACAATCGGATGGAGTTGCAGGCCGCTATTGAAGGGTTGAATGCGCTGAAGCGGCCCTGTCGTGTGCGGCTGACGACGGATTCCGAGTATGTCCGTCAGGGTGTAACGCAGTGGTTGCCACGCTGGAAAGCAAACGGCTGGCGAACGTCGCAAAAAAAGCCCGTCAAGAATCAGGCACTTTGGCAGGCACTGGATGCGCTGGTACAGAAGCATGAGGTACAGTGGCACTGGGTCAAGGGTCACAGTGGCCATCCGGAAAATGAACGCGTCGATCAGGCCGCTAACGACGCCATTGATGCGGCATTGGGAGTTTGAATGCGGCAAGTCGTACTGGATACGGAAACAACCGGTCTGGAAACCTCTCAGGGGCACCGAATCATTGAGATTGGCGCCGTCGAGGTGGTCAACAGGCGCCTTACCGGGCGACACTTTCACCAGTACATCAATCCGGAGCGAGACATCGACGAAGGTGCACAGGCGGTGCATGGCATCACCGCTGACTTTCTGGCGGACAAGCCGAAGTTCGTGGACATTGCAGATGACTTTGTCCAGTTTATTGAAGACTCAGAGCTGGTTATTCATAACGCGGCCTTCGATGTCGGCTTTTTGAACTTTGAGTTGAAGCTGCTCAAACCGGCGCGTCCCATGATCGAGGATCTGTGTACGGTGCTCGACTCGCTGCTCCTTGCGCGACGCAAGCATCCCGGTCAGAAAAACAGCCTGGATGCCTTGTGTCGACGTTATGGCATCGACAACAGCGATCGAACATTGCACGGCGCCTTGCTGGATGCGGAGATTCTGGCTGATGTCTATCTGGCCATGACCGGTGGTCAGACCCTGATGTTCATGGGTGAGCAGGAAGCCAATGACAAGCAGCAGAGTGACCAGACCGCAGCGCTGGAACTGAATGTCAGCAATCTCAAGCTGCGTGTGTTACAAGCCAGCCCGTCAGAGCTGGCGGCGCACGAGGCACAGCTTGACGCACTGGATCAGGCGGGTGAACAGGGCAGTCTTTGGCGCAGGCTCTCAACCGCTGGCGAGTCCCAGCCTTGACTACAGATTTACACTTCATGATTGGGAGGAGCAGCTATGTGGCCGGTGGACCGTGATGACTTCGAGTCACTGGTGCGACCGCATCCGGATGACAGCGACGACGACGCCTGGTACTTCGTGTTCATTGGCAAGGAGTTGCTCAGTTCGTCTGAGGCGGGCGCACCCCGGCCATTGAACGCGGACGAGTTTCGGTGGCTGGATGTTGAAGTGCAGCACCAGATGTATCTGGGACGCTATCAACGCCGATCCTGCTATGTGGTGATAGGCAGCGGACGCACCGAACAGGGCTATGCCCAGGTAGGTTTGCGAGCCTGGCTGGGACGGGTCGCGCCATCAATGTTCTATCTCGCAGGGCGTGCGCTGCAGATTGCCGACTGGCACCGGGATCACCGCTATTGTGGCCGCTGTGGCAGCGCCATGAGCGACCATGAGAAGGACCGCGCGAAAGTCTGTCCCGATTGTGGGTTGGTCAATTACCCGAAGCTGTCCCCGAGTGTCATTGTGCTGATTCGGCGTGGCGAAGAGTTTCTGCTGGCGCGCAACGCCAACTGGCCTCAGGGCATGTTCAGCACGCTGGCTGGATTTGTCGAGCCCGGAGAGTCCATCGAGCAGACTGTGCATCGAGAGGTGCTGGAGGAAGTCGGCATTCGAGTCGGGAACCTGCGTTACAAAGGAAGCCAGTCCTGGCCCTTCCCGAACTCACTGATGCTCGGCTTCTTTGCTGACTATGAAAGCGGCGACATCGTCTGCCAGGACGAGGAAATCTCCGAAGCCGACTGGTTCCACTATCAGGCGTTGCCGAATATTCCCGGCGGTGCAGCCATTTCCCGCTGGCTTATTGATGATGGTATCGCCGAGCTTGAAGCAGGCGGGTCATGAGTTCAAACGACAGCGGCGCAACAGACGCTGACTGTGGAGTGGTTGCATAATGGAATATCTATACGAGTATCTGGTCTTTCTGGCCAAGGCGACAACCATTCTGGTTGTCGTATTCTTTGTGGTGTCGCTGGTGGCCAGTCTGAGCATGCGTCGCCAGCATGCGCCACGAGGTCACCTGCAGGTTCGCAAGCTCAATGACAGCTTCAAGGACATGAAGCAGGCTGTTCAGCAGATGCTACTTAGTGACCCGGAGCTGAAGAAGCAACACAAGCAGGAAGTGAAGCAGGAAAAGGCGCGGCGCAAAGGCAAGATCGTGGATGAGGAGCCCAGACGCAGAATCTTCGTATTGAACTTTGATGGTGACATCAGTGCGTCTGAAGCGGAGCATTTGCGACACGAAGTCAGCGCCATCGTGAGTGCCGCAGGAGAGAATGACGAGGTGCTGGTCAAGGTTGAGAGCCTGGGTGGCATGGTGCATACGTATGGCTTTGCTGCCTCGCAGCTGGCCCGGATACGGGCCAAGGGCATTCCGCTGACAACGGCAATCGACAAGGTTGCCGCGAGTGGCGGCTACATGATGGCGGTTGTCGCTGACCGAATCCTGGCCGCGCCTTTTGCGCTGGTCGGTTCTATTGGCGTGGTCGCGCAGATTCCCAACGTACACCGGTTGTTGAAAAAGCATGATGTCGATGTCGAGGTGCTGACGGCGGGGCAGTACAAGCGCACACTGACCATCTTTGGTGAGAATACCGACGAAGGTCGCCGCAAGTTCATTGAGGAGCTTGAAGATGTGCATGCCCTGTTTCAGGAGTTTATCCGGGACAATCGACCGAACCTGGATGTTGAGCGTGTGGCGACGGGTGAGGCCTGGTATGGTCGTCGCGCCGTTGACCTTGGCCTGGTTGATGAGCTGATGACAAGTGACGAGTATCTGCTTCAGTCAGCCGATCAGGCCGACTTGCTTGAGGTCAAGTGGGTCGAGCACAAGCGCCCAATTGAGCGCATGATGGCGCAGGCGACGGCAGGGCTGTCCCGAATGCGTCGTGTTTTGTTTGGGCAATAATTTGGTTTTGCACAGCGTTTAGAGAGGGGGGTGTTATGTCAGCGTTTCGAGCCTTGCAGGTCAGCAAGTCTGAAGATGGGCGCTTCAGTCAGGCTGTTGTTGAGCGGGACGTCAACGACTTGCCAGCAGGGGACTTGCTGATCGACGTGCACTATTCGTCGCTGAACTATAAGGACGCTCTGTCTGCCACCGGCAACCCGGGCGTAACGCGCAACTATCCCCATACACCGGGCATCGACGCTGCCGGTGTCGTTGTTGAGTCCGCCAGCCCGCAGTTCAAGCCTGGCGATGAAGTCATCGTGATCGGCTTTGACCTGGGCATGAACACATCCGGGGGCTTCGCCCAGCGTGTCCGGGTTCCGGCAGGCTGGACGGTAGCCCGTCCTGAGGGGCTGAGTCTGCGGGAGAGCATGATATTGGGTACCGCAGGGTTTACGGCGGCGCTGTCGGTTCACAAGCTTGAAGCAGCTGGGATGACACCGGAATCCGGTCCTGTCCTGGTGACGGGCGCCACCGGTGGCGTCGGATCGGTGGCAATCAAGTTGCTGGCGACGTTGGGGTACGAGGTTGCCGCCGTAACCGGGAAAACGGCGGAAAAGGGCTATCTGCGCAGTCTGGGTGCCAATGAAATATTGCCGCGAGAATCCCTGCAGGAAGGCACCAGCAGGCCCTTGCTGGCCGAGCGCTGGGGCGGCGTGGTCGATACGGTCGGTGGCGACATCCTGTTCA
>SKXG01000058.1 GCA_007128525.1 Pseudomonadales bacterium
CAGCTGTTCGATGACCGTTGACGGCGTCGTTTGACCTGACCGATAGGCCTGCAAAAGGGTACCGATCGACGGCGTTGGCCGATTGTCATTGCGCATCAGGCCTTACTCCCATCTGATTGAAGGATCACAGCAAGTGTCTGTCCGGCCGCTACAGCGTTGCCTTCCTGGCACAGCAACCGTCTGACTTTACCGCTGACTGGCGCCGTGACCGCGGTTTCGGTTTTCATGAATTCAAGAATGAGCAGCGTTTGTCCGGCTTCAACCTCGTCGCCCTCGGCAACGGCGAGCTGCCAGACCACCGCCTGCACTGGGCTATCGGCCCCAACTTCTCCTGTCGCCAGCTCGATCTCGTTGCTGTCCACGACAGGTGGTGCCTCGGCGGCCTGGTAATGGGCCTGGCCATTGTCGATCCAGCGCTGCCGCTCTGCTTCGAATGCCGCCTGCTGGCGTTGCTTGAACGCGGCAATGCTGTCGCGCTGTTCAGCCAGGAAATTGTTGTAGCGTCTGAGGGAGAAGGTGGTGTGCTCAATCTCGATCTGGTGACGGCCGCGCGGGAAGTCGGCCCGCATCTGCAGCAGCTCGTCCTCGCTGACCTCATAAAAGCGGATCTGATCGAAGAAGCGCAACAGCCACGGCTGTTCAAATGCCGCGGTGCGGTGATAGCGGTTCCAGACCTGCAGCGTGCGGCCGACGAACTGATAACCACCCGGACCTTCCATGCCATAGATGCACATATAGGAGCCGCCGATACCGACGGCGTTCTCGGGCGTCCAGGTGCGTGCCGGATTGTATTTGGTGGTGACCAGACGGTGCCGCGGATCCACTGGGGTGGCCAACGGCGCCGACAGATAGACGTCGCCCAGGCCCATAACCAGATAAGCGGCATCGAACACGATGCGCTTTACCGCCTCTTCACTGTCGAGGCCGTTGATGCGCCGTATGAACTCGATATTGCGTGGACACCAGGGGGCGTCGCGCCGCACCGATTGCATGTACTTTTGCGTTGCCAGCTGCGTCTGACTGTCGTCCCAGGCCAGCGGCAGGTGCACGATTCGGGACGGCATTTCTGCATCCGACAGATCCTGCAAATCGTCTTCTGCGTGGGCCAGCTGGTCCATCAGTCGGGTACGCGACAGCACGCTGGGATCAAAATGAATCTGCAGGGATCGCACGCCTGGCGTCAGGTTTATGATGCCGGGCAGTGATCTGGCCTGCAGCCAGTCCAGCAGTGCCTGTATGCGGAAACGCAGGTTCAAGTCCAGCGCCATAGGCCCGTACTCGACCAGGATGTAGCAGTCGCCGGCATAGCGGTATTGCACCGCCACCTGGTCGGCGACTGCCGGCCGGGTATCGATCAATGGCGTATCGGTGCCGCTGGCACCGGCGGGCTCTGGCCTGTCGAGCTTGGTTTGGTCGGAGCGCAGCGTTCTGATCACCGCTTCCTGCGCCTTTGCCAGCTTGTCAGCGGCTTCGGCAGATACGCGCGAGAAGCGCAACCGGTCGCCGGCCTTGAGTTGACCGAGTTTCCACAGATCGGCGCTGATCACCGTCGCTGGCGACACGAAGCCGCCAAGACTGGGACCGTCGGGTCCGAGGATTACCGGCATGTCGCCGGTGAAGTCCACGGCACCGATGGCATAGGCGTTGTCGTGAATGTTGGATGGATGCAGGCCGGCTTCACCGCCATCTTCGCGTGCCCATTCCGGTTTGGGACCGATCAGCCGGACGCCGGTGCGGCTGGAGTTGTAGTGCACCTCCCACGCCGTATCGAAGAACCGGTCGATGTCCTGTTCTGTAAAAAAGTCAGGTGCGCCATGCGGGCCGTACACCACGCGCAGCTCGAGTCGCTCGCTCAGGTTTGGAATGATTGTGGTATCCGCGTCCGGTGTGGTTTCTGGCGGGACTTGATCCAGATGCAGCACGTCACCGGTGCGCAGCGTGCGGCCGCCATGGCCGCCAAACTGGCCAAGCGTGAAGGTTGCACCACTGCCCAGATAGTCCGGCACGGCAAAGCCACCCGACACCAGCAGGTAGCCGCGGGTACCGCTGCCGGTCAGGCTGCCGATGGTCAGCGTCTGGCCTGCGGCAACGGGCACACTTTGCCACCAGGGCACACGGACGCCGTCCAGCGTGGCGTCCATGGGGGCGCCGGCGAGCAGAACGCGGGTGTCGGTGCGGAACTTCAGCACCGGGCCGGTAACGGTCAGCTCCAGTCCGGGCACGCCTTCGGGATTGCCCAGCAGCCGATTGCCAAGGCGGAAGCTGAGGCTGTCCATGGGGCCCGACGGCGGTACGCCAATGTCCCAATAGCCAACGCGGCCGGGCCAGTCCTGCACCGTGGTCTGGGTGCCCGGCGACAGGATCTCAACACGGTGACTGACGGGCCGGAACTGGTTCAGATAGCTCGTGGTCTGCTTGCCGTCACGAAACACCGGGTCGGCAATGACCTGGCGCAGATAGTCGAGATTGTTCTCCACACCATACAGGCGGGTCTGGCCCAGGGCTGCGGAGAGTTGCTGGCAGGCGGATGCCCGGTCCGTGCTGTGTACGATCAGTTTGGCCAGCATCGGATCGTAGTAGGGCGATACTTCCGTGCCGGCATCGACCCAGGTGTCCACCCTGAGCGCTTTCGGCCAGCGCACCTCGGTGAGCAGGCCGGTCGCCGGACGAAAGTCCAGGCCGGGATCTTCCGCATAGAGCCGCACCTGAATGGCGTGACCATCGGCCTTGGGTGGCGGGCCATGCAGGGGCAGCGGTTCTCCCGCTGCGGTGCGAAGCATCCACTCGACCAGATCAATACCAGTGACTTCTTCCGTAACGCCGTGCTCCACCTGCAGGCGCGTATTCACTTCCAGAAACCAGAACTGATCACTGTCTGCATCGAAGATGTACTCGACGGTGCCGGCAGAGCGATAGTTGACACCGCGGCCCAGCCGGGCTGCCGTTTCCAGTAGTGCGGTCCGGACATCGTCGCTGATACCGGGGGCGGGCGTCTCTTCCACCACTTTCTGATTGCGGCGCTGCAGGGAACAGTCTCGTTCACCCAGCGCCAGCACCTGGCCCTGGCCATCGCCGAAAATCTGCACTTCGATGTGCCGGGCCCGGGCCACGAATTTCTCGAGAAACAGGCCGTCATCGGCGAAGTTGTTGCGGGACAGGCGCTGCACCGTCGCGAATGCGTCGCGCAGCTCGCTGGCACTTTGACAGAGCTGCATGCCGATACCACCGCCGCCGGCGGTGCTTTTCAGCATAACCGGGTAACCGATCCCGACGGCCTGGATCAGCGCATCATCAAGATCGGCCAGCAGCCCACTGCCAGGCAGCAAAGGTACTTCGTTGTCGGCTGCGATCTGGCGCGCCGTATGTTTGAGGCCGAAAGCCCGCATCTGGTCCGGCGTTGGCCCGACAAAGGCGATCCCGCTCGCCTCACAGCGCTCGGCGAACGTTGCGTTCTCGGACAGAAAGCCGTAGCCGGGATGGATGGCCTGTGCACCGCTATCGAGCGCCGCCTGCAAAATGCGCTCGGCGTCGAGGTACGACTGGCTGGCTGGCGCCGGGCCGATGCAGATGGCTTCGTCCGCCTGCAGCACATGCAATGCGTGACGATCAGCTTCGGAGTACATGGCCACCGAAGCCACGCCCATTGTCTTCAGGGTTCGGATGATGCGGCAGGCGATGGCGCCGCGATTCGCGATCAGTACTTTGCTGAACATGACCAGGTTGCCCTGTAAGCTGTGGCGGGTCGTCCCGCCGTCTTCACTTTGCCCGCTGAGTCGTCTCAGCCGGCAGCCTTGTCCCGCTTAGTCCCAGATCAGCATCTCGACCGGCGTCGGGTTGTAGGCGTTGCAGGGGTTGTTGAGCTGTGGGCAGTTCGAGACCAGCACCAGTACGTCCATCTCGGCGCGCAGCTCAACGTACTTTCCAGCGCCGGAGATGCCGTCTTCGAACGTCAGACCACCGTCCGGTGTGAGCGGCACGTTCATGAAGAAGTTGATGTTGCTGCTCAGCTCGCGCTTGCCGATGTTGAAGTCATTTTCGGCGAGCAGGTACAGGAAAGTATCGCGGCAGCTGTGCATGGGTTTCTTGTCGAGGGCGTAGCGCACCTGATTCGATTCAGCCGCACAGGCACCTCCCAACGTATCGTGTCGGCCGCAGGTATCCGCGACTATCGTCAGCATCAGATTGTTCTCACTGGACAGCAGACGCGAACCGGTCGTCAGAAAGGCGTTGCCCTGACCACGAATCGTATGAATCGCGCTGTAGCGTTCCCGGGTGGGGCAGGCCAGGCTGAAGAATAGGGTGTCCACGGCCTGATTGCCTTCCAGGTCCAGAATGCGCAGCGTCTGCCCACGCCTGAGTGGATGCAGCCAGCCGTCGCCGGCGGGAACCACCTGGCGGTAGGTGCAGTCTTCGGGCTGGCGCTGGCTTTCTGTCAGTCGCTGTGAGCCTGTCATAGCGCGGGCTCCTGGCAGTGATAGATTCGGGTGTTGGCCCAGGCTCTGGCGTTTTCCGGTCGAAAGTTGATGCAGACGTCGTCTTCGCGAACCGGCTCCGCGGGAAGGATCTGCAGAGTGACAGATTTCGGGTTGTACTCTGGTGCAGGGTCCATCGGATGCTGAGCGGTATTCAGCACGACCAGCACGTCCATGTCTGCGCGCAGCGTGATCTGGTCGTTGGCGCTGCTGTTGCCGGGATGAAAATGCAGGGTGCCATCTGTGTCGGCGGATACTTTGCTGAACAGGTTCAGGTTGGGCACCAGGTCCGGCTTGCCCAGCCCCCACTTGGCCAGCTCAATCAGGAACAGTTCACGGCCGCTCCGATAGAAGTCGTTGCGCACGGCCTGATAGCTGGCCTCACCATATTTCTCCCGGACCAGTTGCGCGTCACTGAATCCGCCGATGGTGTCATGCCAGCCAACCGTGTCGGCCATGATGGACATCAGGCTGCGGCCCATGTCTGAGTACAGCATGTTGCCGCGGGTCAGCTTTGAAGTGTGCTGTCCTTTGAGCGTATCCGACATGTTGTAGCGCTCAAGCGGATTGTGCGGATTGAACAGCAGCATGCCGACGTTGGCGCCGCCCTGAGTGTCTGTCAAACGCAGTTGGTTGCCACGGTGAATGACCATGGACCAGTAGCGTCCGCCTGGAACAGTCTCTTGATACAAGGCAGCTTTGGAGTCTGGGTTGATGGTGTTCATCAGACGGCCTCCCGGGTTATGGCGAGCACTTCGGCGGCCTCGACCTCGCGGACGACCTTCTCGCGGATCTGTGTATCGGCCTTGCG
>SKXG01000115.1 GCA_007128525.1 Pseudomonadales bacterium
AGCCACATCCGAGACACCCCCATCGGGCCGTCCTTCTCCATATCGGCCTCGACGCGGTTGCCGCGCCCATTGGCGATTGCCTTCAGGTCGGCACCGGCGCAAAAACTGCCGTGCGTGCCAGCGAGCACGGCGACAGACGCAGCCTCGTCAGCCTCAAAGCGCCGAAACGCTGCCGCCAGGGCCTCGGCGGTCTCGCGGTCTACGGCATTGCGCGCCTCGGGCCGGTCGATCAGTACCGTGCAAACCGCGCCATCCATCTGGTAGTGCACACTCATAGCGTTCCCCCTCCACTGCCTGGCACAAGCATTCAGGGTAAGCCCTTAGATGGCAAGAGGTGTGGTGGTCGGCTATGGTCCCTAGCGTCGACAACGTTGCCATCACAGGAGGACTTATGACAACTGAGGAAGTAGTGATCGAAGACCAGGGCAGGGTCCGGTTTATCCGGATGAACCGGCCCGAGGTGATGAACGCCATCACCGGCACCATGCTCGGCGCTCTGAACGACGCATTCAAAGCGGCCGATGATGACACCGACGTTCGGGTGGTCGTGCTGACCGGGTCCGGCCGCGGTTTCTGCTCCGGACTGGATCTGAAGCAGGCCGCGCGCGGCGAAGGTATTGGCGGCGCAGGACTGGCCTCCGGCGGCGCTCGCCACCTGTCCACGCGGGAGATCTGCACAGTCACACTGCAGCGTATGGACAAGCCCGTCATCGCGGCCATCAACGGACCGGCGGCCGGCTACGGTCTGGACCTCGCCCTGGGCTGTGACCTGCGCCTGATGTCTGACCGCGCAGTGCTGATGCCGGGCTTTGCGCGCATGGGCATCGTGCCGGAGAGCGGCGGCACCTGGTATCTGCCGAGGCTGCTTGGCTGGGCCAAGGCCTGTGAGGTGGCCATGCTGGGTGAGACGCTGGATGCGGCGCGGGCAGCTGACTATGGCCTGATCAATCAGGCGGTGCCGGCGGACGAGCTGCAAAACGTCACGCTGGACTGGGCCAACCGTATCGCGGCCAATGCGCCGCTGGCCATCCAGGAAATGAAGCGCCTGTTTCGCCATGGCCTGACGCAGGACTTCGAGAGCCACTCACATCATGTGCTGATGTCGCTGCTGAACCTGTTTCGCTCCGAGGACTTTCGCGAAGGCGTGCAGTCCTTTATCGAGAAGCGTGATCCATCGTTTCAGGGGCGTTGAGGCCAGGCGCGCTGATACATGACTGTCGTCAGCGCGCCTGCCCATGGCTGACCAGCATAGCGAACTGACCAGCGCTGGACTGCAGTCGCTGAGGCGCTGCGTCATCGGGTAGTGACAGCCAGACCCGGTGGCCGGAACCAGGCGCCACGGTCATGGCGACACCATGCTCGTTCTCCATAGCCGCTGGCTGGAACTGCAGGTTGCCAGCCGGCGTCATCAACTCAATGACCTCATCGGTCGCAAAGCGGTTCTTGACGTCAACCAACACACGGCCATTGGCCATATGGATGTCCAAAACCTCACCCACCAGGCGCGCATCTCCGGAAGAACCCCCGGCATCATAGTTCTGGTATTCCGCTGGAACATGGCGGCGGTAGAAGCCTTCGGTATAGCCGCGGTTAGCGAGATGATCGAGTTCGCCAAGCCAGCGCATCTGAAACGGCTGGCCGCTGTGTGCGGCATCGATAGCCTGCCGGTAAACCTGCGCAGTACGAGCCGCATAGTAGACGGACTTGGTACGCCCTTCGATCTTCAGCGAGTCGATCCCCATCGCCACAAACTCGGGCACATGGGCCACGGCCCGCAGGTCCTTCGAGTTCATGATGTAGGTGCCATGCTCGTCCTCGTAGGCCGGCATGTACTCACCGGGGCGGCTCGCCTCCTGCAGCATTACCGCATGCGTCTGCCTAGTCGGATCTGCGGGTGCCCTGGCGATCAGGTCGCCACTGGTCGTGCTGTCGGCCGCTTCGTGGACGTTGTACTGCCAGCGGCAGGCGTTGGTGCAGGCGCCCTGGTTGGCATCGCGATGGGTCATGTAGCCGGACAGCAGGCAACGACCGGAATAGGCGATGCACAATGCGCCATGCACGAACACTTCGAGCTCCATGCCCGGGCATTCGGCTTTGATCTCGGCTATCTCGGCCAGCGACAGCTCGCGTGACAGGATCACGCGCGCTATGCCCTGGCGATGCCAGAACCGTACAGTCGCCCAGTTGGTCGCATTGGCCTGCACCGACAAGTGCACCGGCTGATCGGGCCAGGTCTCACGTACCAGCATGATCAGGCCAGGATCGGACATGATCAGCGCATCCGGCCGCACCTCGATGATTGGGGCCAGGTCGCGCAGGTAGGTGCGGACCTTGTCGTTGTGCGCGGCAATGTTGCTGGCGAGGTAGAACCGCCGGCCCATCGCATGAGCTTCCTCGATGGCGGCATTCAACAACTCAGGGCGATTGAACTCGTTGTTGCGCACGCGCAGGCTGTAGCGTGGCTGCCCGGCATAGACGGCGTCAGCGCCGTAGGCAAAGGCATAGCGCATGTGCCGGGCGGTACCGGCAGGTGACAGCAGTTCAGTCATCAGCGTCACGCCAGTAATTGTTGGCAGCGGCAATGGTTTGAAAGTGCAGTGCAATAACCTGAGATGCTGCGATCAGAAACTCAGCGTCATCGGCATAACGCGCCCGTTCACGGTGCAGCACCTCCAGATCGGACTGTGTAGTCGTGACGCCGCGGCGTGACAACGTTATGGCCAGTTCGAAGCCTTCCTCGGGGGTTGCCGTCTTGAGCGTAGGCAGCCAGGTCTCCACCGCACTCTCCCCTGCCAGGGCTGGCTGCGGATACAACGCCCATGTGGCGGTAAGCAAAACTGTCAACATCAGGAAACTCAATCGCATCATAAGCCTCTCCGCTTCAGGGTGCGTTCATCTGGGGGCAGGGCAAGCAGGAGTCACTATGCGCGCTGGTCATCGGGCGCATAGTCAGTCAGCGTACGTTCCAGTACAGCTCCGGCATCATCGACCACAATCCGTAGCTGCTTTGAAGCGTAAACGAAAGTCAGGCGCTGACGACCGACATCCTCACCAACACCCACCTCATGGCCAGCGGCAATCTTTCCGGCACGCAACAGGTCCATGAATACCTCCGGTTCGAGGTCGAAGCTGGCGGCGGCCAGTCTGGCATCCACCTGAACAGCGCCCTGTTCAAACTCGATCAAACTCATATCTGTGCCTTGACGTTTAACACGGTAATAAGCAACACCAAACGATTGACACTCGTCGCCAACATTGTGACACCTTAAAGGCATATTCGCCATGCATCTTAATGACGCTGGCCCGGCACCGGTTTACCGGCCGGCGCACAGCAGGCAGACTGCTGCTGTCTGAACTGTACAGGCACCAGAGCCATGTGTGGCCGCTTCGTCTCCCGCACCGATGCCGCAATGGAACGGGCTTTCAACCTGATACCGCGCCAGTGGCGGCCGGACTGGCAAAGCTTCAACATCGCGCCAAGCCAGCCAGTCCCTGTTGTCCTGCAACGCAATGGCCAGCGGGAAGGCTGGATGGCGCGCTGGGGCCTGATTCCCCCCTGGTGTCACGGGGAACCACCGAAGTTCAGCACCTTCAACGCCCGCGCGGAGAATCTGGGCAAGGCCGCCAGCTTTCGCGGGCCCTGGCAGCGGCGCCAGCGTTGCCTGATCCCGGCCCTCGGCTTCTACGAGTGGCAACAGCAACCCGGAGCAGGCAAGCAGCCTTACCTGATCCGGCGCCTCGGCGGTGAGATTTTCGCCTTTGGTGGCCTGTGGGAGACCTCCAGTCACCCGGATGGTACCCAGGTTTTGTCCTGCACCATCATCACGCTGCCGGCCAACGAGCTGGTCGGACGTATTCATGCCAAGAACCGCATGCCCTTGATGCTGACGCCTGAGCAGGCTGAAGACTGGCTGGAGCGCAGGGAAGCGGATGCCGAGACCATGCTCCAGAGCTACCCTGCCGCAGACATGGAAGCCTGGCCGGTGAGCACTCGCGTCAACCGTGTGGGTGCAGACGATGAGGCTCTGATCGCACCCATCTGACGTCTACAGCCGGCGACAGTTTCAAGCCACCGCTCCAAGCCGCTTGATCGGTACTGCCCGAGCCAGGGACAATGCGGGACTGTCTGATCGATGGAGTTCCTATATGCCTGTTGCCGGCCGCTGGGCCGCCGCCCTGGCACTGATCTGCCTGACCGCCTGCGCCACCCTGTGGTCAGCCGCCAGTCATGCGGGTCACGCCCAGGACTTTCTGGTTACGGACAGCGGCTATCTGTCGGGCGCTGACCAGCTGTACCTGATCTCACCATTTGAGGCCCGTTATCGCAGCCGCGGTCGCTCCGGCGCAGACTGGGATCCTGGCGTTCGCTATGGCCTGACCGAGTGGCTGACGCTGGGCCTGCAGAGCGAAACAGGCAAGCAACGCAGCGAGGACTGGACCTACGATGGCACACGCGCCATGGCACAGGTTCGTCTGACACCCCGCCCGATGCGACTCGCACTCGGTACCCGCCTGGACTATGTTCATCCACGGCGCAGCTCTGACGATGGCCGCTGGCAACTGCGGAACATCGTGTCGTATCGGGCCGACGAGTGGATCTACAGCGCCAATCTCGACTACAGCCGCGACACCCGCTCTGACTATGACGATCAGTGGGGCTATGCGCTGGCATTGAAAGGCCAGGTCAGCCCAAGGGTTGCCTACGGCATGGAACTGCGTGGCACCATCGAGCGCGGCAGCACACTGGAAGGCCTGTTCGGTGCCTACATTGACCCTGACCCCAAACTGAGCGTCCACGTTGGTCTCGGTAGTGGCATCGTCCGAGGTCCGGGGCTGATCTTCCGCACGGAAGTCATCGTACGGTTGCGTTGACGCTGACCATGGCATCAAAGCCGGACAAGCCCCTGCGGCTCGACCGTTACATCGCCAACGTCACGGACCTGACTCGCAAGGAAGCCCGCCAGGTCATCAAGGCCGGCGCCGTCACTGTGGCAGGTGTCCTGTGTCAGGCACCCGCCAGCCACGTGCTGCCGACAGCCGAGGTTGCCCTCGACGGCCAACCACTGCGTCCGCCGTTACCCCGCTACTTCATGCTGCACAAACCGGTCGGCTTTGTCTGTGTGAACAAAGATCGGCGCCATCCCTCAGTGCTTGATCTGCTTGACGAGGATAACCTCGATGGCCTGCACCCGGCCGGCCGACTGGATCTGGACACGACCGGCCTGGTTTTCATTACCGACGACGGCCCCTGGGCACACCGC
>SKXG01000148.1 GCA_007128525.1 Pseudomonadales bacterium
ATCCAGCGGCTCGAACAACCGGGTTCGCAGGAATTCATCGAAACTCTGACCACTGATCCGCTCGACCACAGCTCCGGTGACATCAACGGCCACGCTGTAGTGCCAGCGGCTGCCCGGTTGATAGCGCAATGGCAGCGCAGCGAGGCGGTTGATGAAGTCGTCGAGGTCGGTGCTCTGCGCCAGCAGGCCGGATTCGTTGTACTTCTGATCGACCGGGTCACGCGGGTTGAAACCATAGCTGAAGCCTGCTGTGTGGGTCAGCAGATGGTGCATGGTCATCGGCGTTTCCGTTTCCACCAGCTCGCCATCTTCCCAGACTTTCACATCAGCCAGTTCCGGCAAGAACTTGCTCACGGGATCGCTGAGCTGAAACGCACCTTCCTCGTACAGCATCATCGCGGCAACGGCCGTGATGGGCTTGGACATCGAGTAAATGCGGAACAGCGTGTCCTTGGTCATCGGCGTGCCGTTCTCGAGGTCCCGTACGCCCTGTGCTTCGAAGTGAACGATGCGCCCGTCACGGGCAACCAGCGTCACGATGCCGGCCAACTGGCCGGATTCGACATAGTTCCGGCCCAGTTCGGTGATGCGGGCGAGGCGGTCGGCTGACATGCCGGCACGGTCAGCCCTGACTGTTGAGATCTCGCGGGCTTGCAGTTCCGGCGCAATGAAGAGCAGCAAGGCAAAGGCACAGATGGCACCTTGCCAGGCGGTCAGCATGGTTTTCATGATTGTTCCCCCAATTGGACCGCCGCAGCTTAACTGCAATTGGCGGGATTCCCAAACTTGCTCAGTCCTTGGCGAGCCTGTTGAGCAGCGCCTCGGTGTAGCCAGTGGTGGTGCCATGGCCGCCAAGGTCGGGCGTCAGTGCTGTGCCTTCTTCGATGACCTCGAGCACGGCACGTCGCAGCCGGCCGGCCGGTTCATTGAGGTTCAGGTACTCGAGCATCATGCAGGAAGCCAGAATCAGCGCGGTGGGGTTGGCGACATTCTTGCCGGCGATATCCGGAGCGCTGCCATGCACTGCCTCGAAGATGCCGCGCTCAGCACCAATGTTGGCACCCGGTGTCAGCCCCAGGCCGCCGATCAGGCCGGCACAGAGATCGGACAGAATGTCACCAAACAGGTTGGTGGTGACGATGACGTCAAAGCGCTGCGGGTTCATCACCAGCTGCATGGCACAGTTGTCGATGATCATTTCTTCGTGGACCAGGTCCGGATAGTCCTTGGACACCTTGCGGGCCACATCCAGAAACAGGCCGGAGGTGGACTTCATGATGTTGGCTTTGTGTACCACCGTCACTTTACGTCGCCCGGTCTTCTGCGCCATGTCATAGGCATAGCGCAGCACCCGTTCCGAGCCCTTGCGGGTGATGACGCTGAGCAGCTCGGCGCGCTCACCGTCTTCGCTGACCACCTGACCGACACCGGAATAAAGGCCTTCGGTGTTCTCCCGCACCATGACAATGTCAACGTTGTCGTAGCGGGTGTTGATTCCGGGGATCGACAGCGCCGGACGGACGTTGGCGTAGAGATCGAAGTGTTGTCGCAAGGACACGTTGACCGACGAGAAACCGCGACCGATGGGTGTGGTGATCGGGCCTTTGAGGGTGGCCGGGTTGGCTTCGATCAGGTCCAGCGTCTCTGGCGGTATCAGGTCCAGACCCTGCTCCAGCGCCGGCTGCCCCGCAATGGCGTCGTCGAAGACCAGGCCACAGTTCAGGGCATCGAGGAGCTGCCGTGTGGCGCCGATGATGTCCGGTCCGATGCCATCGCCAGGAATGACAGTGATTCGGGTCTCAGACATGGATGTACTCCCTGATAACTGCGGTTGTGGGTCCGACCATTGTCGGTGGCCGGCAGCGGCGGATCAACTGATCTACCCCGAATGCGCCACTGTCGTCACGACCGGGGTACCAACAGCTGTGTTCAATACATTAGATAGCTGCGCGCCAGGCGATCGGCCAGACGGTCGAATGCATCCAGGTCGTCAGGCACCTGGTTGCTGACCAGGGCCAAGGCAAGGTTCTCAGAGGGCGCGATCAGCGCGATGGCCATCCAGCGGGTATTGCTGCCTTCGTGGATCAGAATGGCCTCGGACGCCCAGGGCCGTTGCTGTATGAACCAGCCCAGGGCATAGCGGCCGCGTGCCACAGGCTGATGCAGGGTCCGGAACAGGGCAGGTGGCAGGAACTCTGTCGGTTGCTGTGCGCCCAGCAGATGCATCCTCAGGTAGTGGCCGAGATCGGCCAGACTGGCGTGGACGGTGCCGGCCGGTGCCAGGGCCGGGGGATGATCGGCGAATGGCCCCGGAGGAACGGGCTCTGATGGTGTGCGGTCAATGCGATGACCCCAGGGCTGGTCCGGCTGGTCGGAATGATGTCCGGGTGCGCCGAGGCCAGTCCGTGTCAGGCCCAGCGGCTCAATCAGTTCCTGTTCCAGCAGTGTTTCGTAACTGTGGCCACTGACCGCCTCCA
Source organism: Pseudomonadales bacterium (assembly GCA_007128525.1). Lineage (GTDB taxonomy): Bacteria > Pseudomonadota > Gammaproteobacteria > Pseudomonadales > Azotimanducaceae > SKXG01. The sequence continues at coordinate 2,478 of SKXG01000148.1, forward strand.
GCATGATGGCAGCGGCCACGTAGCCCGCATTGGAGTAGCGTTGTCTTCGGCCTGGCCGATTAAGTGGTGGTGCGGCCAGCACTTCCGTCAGCATCTTGTGGCGCTGGCGGACGGGCGGAGTGTCCGGGTCATAGTGCTGCCAGTACTGCAGGCCAGTCAGGTCCTCGGGCATGCCCCCACGATGACTGAGCAGCTGGCGCAGTGTTACCGGGTGATAGCGCTGGTGCATGTCTGGAAACAGCTGGCCGAGCAGGGCGCCGACGGTATCATCGAAATCCAGCTGACCACGTGCAACCAGGCGCGCCGCCAGGGTGGCGGTGATCGATTTGGTAATGGAACCCAGATGCCAGCGGTCATCATGTTCTACCGGCGTCTCATGCGTGATGCTGCGCCGACCGCTGACTCCGATGGCTTCCACACCCGAGTCGCTGACGATCACGGCGCCCAGTGCCGGCAGACGCAAAGCTGCTCTTTCGTTCTCGAGCCAGGCATCAAGCGTGGTGCCGGCCTGGAGGTGCAGTGGCAGCAGGCCCCAGAGCGCAGTCGTCAGCAGTGCCAGGCCGATGCGGCCGGGTCCTGGGAGGCAGACTGTACTGAAGTGCCGCTTCACAAGGCCCGATATAGAGCCTTGCTTGGGGGCAGTCAATCCTGTTTCACCACCTTGCGGGGATCGAAGGCATCCCGGACCGCTTCGCCGACAAAGATCAGCAGGGTCAGTGTCACGGCCAGCGTGAAAAAGCCGGTCAGCCCCAGCCAGGGCGCCCGAACATTGGCCTGACCCTGGGCCAGCAGCTCACCCAGAGAAGGTGCTGTTGGCGGCAGGCCGAAGCCAAGGAAGTCCAGGGCCGTCAGTGTGGTAATGGAGCCGTTCAGTACAAACGGCAGGAACGTCAGCGTCGCCACCATGGCATTGGGCAACACATGGCGCCACATGATGGTGCCGTTGGAGACCCCCAGTGCCTTGGCCGCCCGAACGAAATCAAAGTTTCGGGCCCGGAGGAATTCTGCCCGAACCACACCGACCAGCGACATCCAACTGAACAGAACCAGCAGTCCCAGCAGCCAGAGGAAGTTGGGTTCGACGATGCTGGCCAGAATAATCAGCAGGAACAGCACCGGGAGTCCCTGCCAGATTTCCACAATACGTTGCCCGAACAGGTCGATGTTGCCGCCAAAGTAACCCTGCACGGCGCCCACCGCGATGCCGATAATGGAACTGAGAAAGGTCAGAGCCAGGCCGAACGCGACAGACAGGCGGAAGCCATAGATCAGCCTGGCCAGCGTGTCTTTTGCGCCGTCATCCGTGCCGAGCAGGTGTTGCTGTGACGGTGGCGCCGGGGCCGGCTCTTCGATGGCAAAGTTTATCGTGTCATAGCGGTACGGGATCAGAGGCCATATCGCCCAGTTGCCTTCCTGCTCGATTAGGCTGCGAACATGCGGGTCGTAAAAGTCCGCCTTGATGTCGTGGGTGCCGCCCAGGTCACGCTCTGAGTAGCTGAAGAAGATCGGCATGTACAGGCTGCCGTCATGCTGCATCAGAATCGGACGGTCGTTGGCGATAAATTCGGCAAACAGCGACAGCCCAAACAATGTGAGGAATATCCACAGAGAGTAGTAGCCGCGCTTGTTGGCTTTGAAGTTTGACCAGCGACGTTGGTTGATCGGGCTGATGTTGACTCTCATATTTCGCGGCTCTCGAAGTCTATCCGGGGGTCCACCAGCACATAGCAGAGGTCGCCAATCAGCTGCGTTATCAGCCCGAGTAGCGTGAAGATATACAGGGTGCCAAACAGAATCGGATAGTCGCGCTTGATTACGGCGTCATAGCCCAGCAGACCCAGGCCTTCCAGAGAAAAGATGACTTCGATCAGCAGTGCGCCGGTAAACAGGACGCCGATGAAGGCACCCGGAAAGCCGGCGATAACGATCAGCATGGCGTTGCGGAACACATGGCCATACAGGACGCGCCGCTGCGTCAGGCCCTTGGCTCTTGCCGTCAGCACAAACTGCTTGTTGATTTCTTCCAGGAACGAATTCTTGGTGAGCATCGTCAGCGTGGCAAAGCCGCCAATGGTCAGGGCTGTCAAGGGCAGCGTCAGGTGCCAGAAGTAGTCTTTGATGCGATTGGGCCATGACATGTCATGCCAGTTTTCTGACACCAGGCCACGCATCGGGAAGACGTCCCAGTAGCTGCCGCCGGCGAACAAAACGATCAGCAGGATGGCAAACAAGAAGCCGGGAATGGCATAACCGATAAAGATCAACGCGCTGGTCCAGGCATCAAACTTGGTGCCGTCCCGTACCGCTTTGGCAATGCCCAGTGGAATCGAGAGGATGTAGACCATCAGCAGTGACCACAGCCCCAACGAAATGGAAACCGGCATGGCTTCCAGGATCAGTTCAAGCACCGGACGGTTCTGGAAGTAGCTCTCGCCGAAATCAAACCGGGCGTAGTTCCACAGCATCATGAAGTATCGTTCATGGGCCGGGCGATCGAACCCGAACTGTGCTTCGATCTGTGCAATCAACTCGGGCGGAAGACCGCCGGCACCCGGGTACATGCTGCCTGAATCTGCACCGGCGCCACCTGCGCCGGCCCCTGAGCCGGCTTCACCACCACTGATGCGGCCCGTGGTTGAAACCTGACCCACAGTCATTTCGGCAACGATCTGCTCGACGGGGCCACCCGGTGCGAACTGCACGATGACGAAATTGATCGTCATGATGCCGATCAGCGTTGGCAGGATAAGCAGTATCCTGCGCAGTATATAGTTGCCCATC